>JAKADE010000173.1 GCA_021820785.1 Pseudomonadota bacterium | reverse complement strand
CAGATCGATGTCCGTCCAGCCGGTAAAGAGATTGTCCAGATTCCACAGGCTCTGTCCGTGGCGGACGAGGATCAGCTTTCCGGGCATGCGGGTACCTCTTGTGCGTGGGCGCGCCTCATGCCGCAGCCTGAGGACGGCTGCGGCATGAGCATCGGTGCGGTCCGGCGAGTATAGCCGAGCGCCCGCCGGGCGCCGCTACTCGGCGAGCTTGCGCAGCGACTCGACACCCACGGTGAGCGTGGCGAAGTCGGCCGCGCCGGCGGCGCGCATCTCCGTCAGCGTGCGCTGCCAGTGCGCGAGCTTGCGCGCCTCGGCCGTCTGCCAGGCGCTGACCCGCTCTGCGGCAGTCCCGCGGCGCGCCCCGTCGAGCACGCGCTCGGCGAGCGCCCGGTGGATGCGCATGGCCGCATCGCGCACACCGGTACGCGCGGTGGCCTGCCAGGGTCCGTCGACCGACAGCTGGTTGATCTGCCCGCGCAGCCAATCGAGGCCGGTGCGCGCACCCACTTCGAAGTACACGCGCGCCGTCTCCGCGACGGGCGTGCGGTGTGCGGCGGCGATCTCCACGATGTCGAGCGAGGCATTGTGGGCCTCGAGGCTCGCCACGCGGGCGGCAACGGTCGTCGGCAGTCCCGACTCGGTGAGTTGCTGGTGGGCGCTGTCGAAATGCTCCCGCCACGTGCCGCACAGCAACGACTGCAGTCGGGCGCCGATCTCGTGTACCCCGGCGCGGAACTCGCTGACCGCGGCGTCGACCTTCAGTCCCGGTCGGCGCGCGAGCAGCCAATAGGTCACATGGCGCAGCAGCCGGCTGGTCTCGAACATCGCTGCGTACTGGATCTTGGCCGCCACGCGATTGTCCAGCGCCTCGATGTCCTCCCACAGGTCGCGGATCTGGAAGATCTCGCGAGCCGCAGTGAACGCACGGGCAATCTGCGCCGGTTCGGCGCCCGTGTCTTCCTGGGCACGCAGCACGAACGTCGGTCCCATGCGGTTGATGAGACTGTTCGTGGTGGCCGTGGCGATGATCTCGCGGCGCAGCCGGTGCCGCTCGATCGCCGGCGCGAAGCGCTTGCGCACCGCGGTGGGGAAGTACCGTTCGAGCTCTGCGGCGAGATAGGGATCTTCGGGAACGTCCGAGTCGAGCAGATGATTGTTGAGCCAGATCTTGCTGTACGAGAGCAGGATCGACAGCTCCGGGCGGGTGAGCCCGGCGCCGCTCTTGCGCCGCTCGCCGATTTCCTCGTCGTTCGGCAGGAACTCGAGCGCGCGGTTCAGGCCGCCGGAGCGCTCGAGGAGGCGGATCAGGTGCTGGTACTCGCTGAGGCGAGCCTTGGCCTGAAGCTCAAGTGTGCTGATCGCCTCACTCTGCAGGTAGTTGTTGCGCAGCACCAGGGCGCACACCTCGCTCGACATGCGCACCAGCAGCCGGTTGCGCTCGGCGAGGGAGAGCTTGCCGGCGTGCACCAGCGGGCTCAGCAGGATCTTCAGGTTCACCTCGACGTCCGAGGTGTTCACACCCGCGGAGTTGTCGATGAAGTCCGTGTTGATCCGTCCGCCGGCGCGCGCGTATTCGATGCGTCCGCGCTGCGTGCAGCCGAGGTTGCCGCCCTCGCCGACGACCTTGGCGCGCAGTTCGCAGCCGTTGATGCGCAGCGCGTCATTGGCGCGATCACCGACCTCGGCGTTCGACTCTCGGCTCGACTTCACGTAGGTGCCGATGCCGCCGTTCCAGAGCAGGTCCACGGGCATCTTCAGGATGGCGCGAATCACCTCGACCGGGGTCGCCGTGGCGCCCTCCAGTCCGAGCATCGCGCGCGCCTGGGGAGAGAGCGGGATCGACTTCGCGCTGCGCGCAAAGACGCCGCCGCCGGCGGAGATGCACTTGCGGTCGTAATCGTCCCAGCTCGAGCGCGGTAGCGCGAACATCCGCTGCCGCTCCGCGAAGCTCGTGGCCGCGTCGGGTTTCGGGTCGAGGAAGATATGCCGGTGATCGAACGCCGCCTGCAGAAGCGTGTGCTTCGAGAGCAGCATGCCGTTGCCGAACACGTCGCCGGACATGTCGCCGATGCCGGCCACCGTGAATTCCTCTTTCTGGATGTCGACGCCGATCTCGCGGAAGTGGCGCTTGACGCACTCCCAGGCGCCCCGGGCGGTAATGCCGAGACCCTTGTGGTCGTAGCCGGCCGAGCCGCCCGAGGCGAACGCATCGCCCAGCCAGAACCCGTACTGCGCGGCAATGCCGTTGGCGGTGTCGGAGAACGTCGCGGTGCCCTTGTCTGCGGCGACCACCAGGTACGGGTCATCGCCGTCGCGCCGCACCACATCGGGCGGCGGCACGATCTTGCCCGCCACGATGTTGTCCGTGAGGTCGAGCAGCCCCTGAATGAAGGTGCGGTAGCAGGCGATCACCTCGGCCTGCACTTCCTCGCGGCCGCCCTGCGGCAGGTTCTTCGGCACGAACCCGCCCTTGGCACCGACCGGCACGATCAGCGTGTTCTTGACGTTCTGCGCCTTCATCAGGCCCAGAACCTCGGTACGGAAGTCTTCGCGCCGGTCCGACCAGCGGATGCCCCCGCGTGCCACATCGCCCATGCGCAGGTGCACCCCTTCGACGCGCGGACTGTAGACGAAGATCTCGTACTTCGGCCGCGGCAGCGGCAGGTCCGGGATCGCCGCGGGGTTGAACTTGAACGACAGGTACGCAAGGGGCGCGCCGCTGCGGTCACGCCGGTAGAAGTTCGTCCGCAGCGTCGCCTGCACCAGTGTCAGGTAGGCGCGCAGGATGCGGTCCTCATCGAGGCTGCTCACCTCGTCGAGGCCGCTGCGGATGCGCGCCACGATCCGCTCCGCGGCGCGCTCGGCGGCCTTGCCGCGCGGCGCCCTGGACGGGTCGAAGCGGGCCTCGAACAGCTGCACGATCGCGGCGGCGATGGCGGGATTCGCCGCGAGCGTGCGCTCCATGTAGGCCTGACTGAACGGCACGCCGGTCTGCAGCAGATAGCGGCAGTAGGCACGCAGGACCAGGATCTGGCGCGCCGAGAGGTCGGCGCAGAACAGCAGCCGGTTGAAGCCGTCGTTCTCGGCCGTACCATCCCATCCGGCCGCGAGCGCCTCCTTGAAGCGCTCGGCGATGCGCGCCAGGTCGATCGCGGTGCCGTCGCGGTTTTCCAGCTCGAAATCCTGGATCCAGGCGACGCCGCCCTCGGGCCAGGCGAGCTCATAGGGTCGCTCGGCGATGACGCGCAGGCCGTAGTTCTCGAGCATCGGCAGCAGGTCGGAGATCGACACCGGCTCGCCGAGCTTGACGATCTTCAGGTGCAGGGCGCTCGCGCCCTGCTCGGCCGCACGGTGCAGGCTGATGCGCCGGCCCTGGGGCGCGGTGCGCAGCTGCTCGAGTTCCGCAATGTCCGCGAGCGCATCGGTCGCCGGCACATCCTCCTCGTAGGCCATGGGGAAGACGTGGTGGTAGCGCTCGGCGAGCGCGAGGCCGTCGGCTTCGCCCCGGCGTGCGACCAGCACCTCGTGCAGGTGATCGCTCCAGGAAAGCGTCGCATCGGAGATCTGCCGCTCGATCGCCGCGACGTCGATCTTCAGATGCTCCCCGGGAGTTGTGCGCACCACGACGTGCACGCGCGCGTGGCTCGAGCTGGAGATCTGCACCTGGCTCTCAACGGAGTGGCCGCCGAACCCCTCGAGCACGATGCGCTCGATGCGCTGGCGCACATCGGTGTTGTAGCGGTCGCGCGGAACGTACACCAGGCAGGAAAAGAAGCGGTGGTACGGATCGCGCCGCGTGAGCAGGCGCACGGTGCGCCGTTCGTAGAGATTGACCACGCCGCGGCAGATGCGCACCAGATCGCGCGTGTTCGCCTGGAACAGCTCATCGCGCGGATACGTCTCGAGCACGTTCAGCACCGACTTGCCGTCATGGCTCTGCGGGTCGAGGCCGAAGTACTGGATGACGCGCGCCACCTTCAGGCGCAGTACCGGGATGTCGCGCGGACTGCGGTGGTAGGCCGTGGAGGTCCACAGCCCGAGGAAGCGATGCTCGCCGGTGACCTCGCCGCGGGCGTTGAACGTCTTGACGCCGACGTAATCGAGATATTCCGCGCGGTGGATCCGGGAGACGGAATTTGCCTTGGTCAGCACGAGCAGTTCGCGCTCGCGAGCCCGTTCGCGGATCTCGCCCTTGAGGGCCGTGACTGAGGGCCGCTCGCTCGCACCCTGCGTACGCAGGATGCCGAGTCCGGTGCGGGCCAGCGCCTTCAGCGAGTCCTGGCGCGCGCCGCGCTCGAGCCGGTACTGCCGGTAGCCGAGGAACACGAAGTGCCGCTCCTCCATCCACTGCAGCAGCTGGCACGCTTCGGTGATTTCTTCGCTGGGCAGCGACGGCGGACTGTTCTTCAGTTCAGTGACGATCGCGTGCGCCTGCTCGCGCATCCGCTCCCAGTCCTCGACTGCCGCGCGGACTTCCTGCAGCGTGCGCTCGATTTCCTGGCGCAGCCGCTCGAGTGTTTCGGCATCCGTGCGGCGGTCGATTTCGTACATTTCCCAGGATTCGGTCCGCGCCGCACGCGCCCCGTCGCCGCCGAATCCGCTGATCCGTCCGCGCCCGTCGCGGCGTACCTCGAGGACCGGGTGCACGATCACGTGCACGGCGAGGCCGGCCCGGTTGAAGGCGAGCCCGAGCGAATCGATGAGGAACGGTCGGTCGTCGGTGACGATCTGCACCACCGTGTGCGGCGACTCGAAGCCGTCGCGCTCGGGGTCGGGATTGAAGACCCGCACCAGGGACTCCCCGGGCGCGCGGCGCCGGCCGAGTTCGAGGTGACAGCGCGCCGCGTGCGCCAGTGCCTGGGGCGTGCGCGCCGCCAGATCTTCCTCGCCTACTCCTCGGTAGTAGGCTCTAAGGAAGTCGGCCGACACGCTCACCGCCGCGGCGTGCGGGCCGCGGGGCAGGCGGATGCGGGCGATTCGGTCGATCAGCGCGAGACGCGCGGGGGGGATGCTGCGCAGGTGCCGGCTGTCGCCGGCGGAGGATGTGGCATGCATGGTGGGGCGCGATTATATACGTCTGTCCATGAAGAGGCGGCCAGAGTATAATAGTTGCGACCGCAACGAAATGGCACGCTGCGCAGCGTGCGGCCTTGAGGGAGCTACCGATGAGCCCGAATCGCGACAATCCCATGGGTACCGACGGCTTCGAGTTCGTCGAATACACCGCGCCGGATCCGCAGCTGCTGCGTGATCTGTTCGAGCGGATGGGATTTCCGGTCAAAGCCCAGCACCGCTCGAAGAACGTGACGCTGCACGGCCAGGGCGGCATCAATTTCATCATCAACGCAGAACCGAACTCCTTTGCGCAGCAGTTCGCGCGCGAGCACGGCCCGTCCGCCTGCGCCATGGGCTTTCGCGTCAAGGATGCGGCCTACGCCTACCGGCGCGCCCTCGAGCTCGGTGCCAAGCCCGGTCCGCAGCTCGCCGGTCCGATGGAACTGAATATTCCGTGCATCGAGGGCATCGGCGGGTCGCTGATCTATCTGGTCGACCGTTACGGCGAGCGCTCGATCTACGACGTCGACTTCCGTCCCGTGGCGCCCCCGCCGGGTGCGCGCGAGGCGGGCCTGACCCTCATCGATCATCTGACGCACAACGTGCGCCGCGGCGGCATGGACCGCTGGGCGGGGTTCTACGAGAAGCTGTTCAACTTTCGCGAGATCCGCTACTTCGACATCGAGGGTAAGCACACCGGGCTGTTCTCGCGCGCCATGACGAGCCCCTGCGGCAAGATCCGCATCCCGATCAACGAGTCGCAGGACGACAAGAGTCAGATCGAGGAATACCTGCGCGAGTATCACGGCGAGGGCATCCAGCACATCGCGCTCGCCACCGAGGACATCTACCGCACCGTCGATACGCTGCGCGGCCACGGGATCCGGTTCCAGGACACGCCCGAGACCTACTACGAGGGAATCGAGGCACGGGTGCCCGGGCACGGCGAGCCGCTCGAGGAGTTGCGCCGGCGGCGCATCCTGATCGACGGCAACCCGCAGCGCGGCGAAGGCCTGCTGCTGCAGATCTTCACCGCCAACGTGATCGGGCCGATCTTCTTCGAGATCATTCAGCGCAAGGGCAACGAGGGCTTCGGCGAGGGCAATTTCCGGGCCCTGTTCGAGTCCATCGAGCTCGACCAGCTGCGTCGCGGAGTGATCTAGCCCGCACCACCCGCCGCGCCGCGGCGGCGGCGGTGCATTACACTTGAGCGGATGGAAACCGTTCACCGCGGCGCCGGGGCGCGCGCGAGCGCCGCACCGGTGCGGCTCGAGTACGATGCCGCGCTGCCGATCACGGCGCACCGCGACGAA
>JAKADE010000172.1 GCA_021820785.1 Pseudomonadota bacterium | reverse complement strand
ATATTGTGCGCGTTGAGATCGGCGTGATCGACGCCGAGGTCATGAAAGCGGCGGATGCAGCGCCCGATCCCGATCCAGGTGAGCAGCGGCACGGCCGCCGCCTGCAGTGCGGTGGTGAGCGACTGGGTGGCCAGCAGCCGTTCGGTGATGAGGTCGCCGCGGTAATACGCGCCCTCGCGCAGGTAGCGCGCGGCGATCGGCATCGGCACGGGCAGTCCGGCGCGATGCAGTCGATGGGTGAGCAGCCACTCGGCGAATGGCCGCGTATCGAGCTCCCCGCGCCACCGGTAGCGATCGCCGTAGCGGCGCGCGAGCAGTCCGCCGCGCCGGTAGTGGCGCAACACCAGCTCGCGCCCCTCGACCTGCACGAAATGGGCGGTGCCGCGTCCGCGCGCGGTGCCGGTGAGCCGTCCCTGCGCGGCCCAGTACTGCGGATCGAACCACTCTGGTTGCCAATTGCGGGCCAGCGCCGCGTTGTATAGCATGGCGCCGCCCGCGATGGGCACGTGCTTCACCAAAGGCCCGAGCGGCCCGTTCGCGCTCACCGGATCGCGCTCCTCACTCCAACTCCCCCCGTGATGCTGCCTGCAGACCGACCGCCGCGCTCCGTGTGCATCCTCAGGCTTTCCGCGCTCGGCGACACGTGCCATGTCGTGCCGGTGATACGCACGCTGCAGCGCAGCTGGCCCGAGACGCAGTTGACGTGGATCATCGGTAAGGCGGAGGCGCGGCTGCTCGGGCTGATCGAGGGGGTGGAGTTTATCACCGTCGAGAAGCGCGCCGGGCTCTCCGCGGCGCGCGAGCTGCGCGCACGCCTCGCCGGGCGCCGATTCGACGTGCTGATGCACATGCAGCTGTCGCTGCGCGCGAGCCTGCTGTCGCGACTGGTCAGCGCCAGGGTGCGGCTCGGCTTCGATCGTGCCCGGGCGCGCGAGCTGCAGTGGCTGTTCACCAGCGCGCAGATCGCCGCGCGCGCCCGCGAGCACGTGCTCGACAGCTTCTTTGGCTTTCCGGCCGCCCTCGGCATCACCGAGCGGGTACTGCGCTGGGACCTGCCCCTGCCGGCCGAGGCACTCGAGTACGCCGAGCGCCTCATCCCCGATGAACGCCCGACGCTCGTGATCAGTCCGTGCTCGAGTCATGCGCTGCGCAACTGGCGGCCCGAGCGCTATGCGGCGCTCGCCGAGCATGCGGTGCGCCGTCATGGGATGCGCGTGATCCTCGCCGGAGGACCCTCGGCCAGCGAGCGTCGGATGGGCGAGCAGATCGAGCGCGCCGCGCAGCTTCAGCTGTGCAACCAGATCGGACGCGACACGCTGCCGCAGCTGCTCGCGCTGCTGGCGCGCGCCACCGTGCTGGTGAGCCCGGACTCCGGTCCGGCGCACATGGCCACCATGGTCGGCACGCCGGTGATCGGGCTGTACGCAGCCACCAATCCCGAGCGCAGCGGACCCTACCTGTCGCGTCGCTGGTGCGTCGATGCCTACCCCGAGGCGGCGCGGCGCCTGCGCGGCTGCGAGCCCGAGCAGCTGCCCTGGACCACGAAGATCGAGGTGCCGGGCGTGATGGACCTGATCGAGGTGCAGCAGGTGACCGCAAAGCTCGACGAATTGCTAGCATTGCGGCCATGAAAGACATTCTGGTGCCGATCTCCCCGGGCGAACTGCTCGACAAGATCACCATCCTCAGGATCAAGGCCGAGCGGATGAGCGATGCGGCCAAGCTCGCCAACGTGCGCCTGGAGCTCGAGCTGCTCGAGCAGACCTGGCGCGAGGCGTGCGGCACGGCGGACGTGGCGACCGAGGAGCGCGCGCTGCAGGCGGTCAATGAGCGGCTGTGGGACATCGAGGACCGCATCCGCGCCAAGGAGGCCGCGCGCGCCTTCGATGCGCAATTCATCGAGCTCGCCCGTTCGGTGTACATCGAGAACGACGAGCGCGCCGCGGTGAAGAAGCGCATCAACCTGGCGCTCGGTTCACGACTTCTCGAGGAGAAGTCCTACCAGGCGTACCGTTGAGACGCCCGCGCGCAGCGCACCGGGCTCAAGGCAGGCACGGGAATCCATGAACACGCGTTATTCACTGCGCAAGCGAATCCTGGTCACCGGCGGTGCCGGGTTCATCGGCGCACATCTGTGCCGGCGGCTGGTCGAGGAAGGCAACGACGTGCTGTGCGTCGACAATTTCTATACCGGCACGCGCGAGAACGTCGCGGACCTGCTCGCCAGCCCGAATTTCGAGCTGCTGCGTCACGACGTCACCTTCCCGCTGTTCGTCGAGGTCGACGAGATCTACAACCTGGCCTGTCCGGCCTCGCCCGTGCACTACCAGAACAACCCGGTGCAGACCACCAAGACTTCGGTGCACGGCGCGATCAACATGCTCGGGCTCGCCAAGCGCGTGCGGGCGAAAATCCTGCAGGCCTCCACCAGCGAGGTGTACGGCGATCCGACCACGCATCCGCAGACCGAGGAGTACTGGGGCAACGTCAACCCGATCGGGCCGCGCGCCTGCTACGACGAGGGCAAGCGCTGCGCCGAGACGCTGTTCTTCGATTATTACCGGCAGCACCGGCTGCGCATCAAGGTGGCTCGGATCTTCAACACCTACGGGCCGTACATGCATCCCAACGACGGCCGCGTGGTGTCGAATTTCGTGATGCAGGCGCTGCGCGGGGAGCCGATCACGCTGTACGGCGATGGCAGCCAGACCCGCTCGTTCTGCTACGTCTCGGATCTGGTCGAGGGCCTGGTGCGCCTGATGAACTCCCCCGATGAGGTCACCGGACCGATCAATCTCGGCAATCCCAATGAGATGACGGTGCGCGAGATGGCCGAGGTCGTCGTGCGCCAGTGCGGCTCGCGCTCGCGCATCACCTTCGCGCCGCTGCCGGCCGACGACCCGAAGCAGCGCCAGCCGGACATCACCAAGGCGCAGCAACTGCTCGGCTGGCAGCCCTCGGTCGCACTGGCCGACGGACTGGCCCCGACCATCGAGTATTTCCGCCGCTTCCTGCCGAGTGGTGCGTGAGCCCGCGCCGTCGCCGGCCCGGGGCGTGCGCGCCGGGGCGAACATGAACGCCGTGCCGGGCGCCCCTCGCCTGCTGTTCGTGCCGGTCTCCGGACCGACCGGAATGGGGGAGTATTTCCAGTCGCTCGCCATCGCCCAGGCCGCGCAGCGCCGCTGGCCGCAGGCCGCGATCCATTTCCTCGTCAACCGGAACGCGCCGTATGCGCCGAGCACCCCGTTCGAGTCGACGCTGCTGCCATCCTCGCCGACGTTCCATACGCCGGAGGTCGTTGCGGCCATCAACACATTCCGCCCGGACGTGGTGGTGTTCGCCAATGCCGGCCGCACCGCGCAGTTCCGTGCCGCGCGCGATGCGGGCGCAGCGGTGGTCTTCATCAGCTATCGCCGCCGCAAGCGGCTGAAGGCTGCGCGTCTGCGCTGGATGCGCCTGATCGATGAGCACTGGATCGCCTTTCCGCGCTTCATCTCCGGCGGTCCGGTGCCCTTCGAGCGCTTCAACCGCTGGCTGTGCGGCAAACCGGCGCCGCGCTACCTCGACATCGTGCTGCCGCCCACGCAAGGCGCGCACGAAGCGCCGCACGCGAGCGGCGCCGCGGCGTCGGGGCCCGTGCTGGTCGTACCAGGCGGTGGCGCCGCGCCGCCCAATGCTCCGGATGCGCCGTCACGGTTCCGGGCCGCCGCCGTGCTGCTCGCCGAGTCGGGGGTGCCGACCGTGTACGTCGGGCCGGGCGAAGGGCCGCAGCCGCAGGGATTGAGTACCCACCCGTTCCTGCCGCAGCACGAGTTGTTTGCGCTGATGCGCCAGGCGCGCCTGGTGGTGACCAATGGCGGCCAGACGCTGCTGCAGGCAGTGGCGTGCGGCGTGCCGTGCGTCGCGGCGCCGATCAATCGGGACCAGCCGATTCGTGTGCGCCGCTGCGCCCAGGCGGGTGTCGCGGTGCCGGCGCGGCTCGATGCCGCCGATATCGCGGCGGTGGCGCGCGGCGTGATCGAGGATGAGTCGCGCCGTCAGGCGATGATCGGGCGCATCGCGGCGCTGTCGCTCGCCGACGGCGCTCAGGTTGCGCTCGATGCGCTGGCCGGACTGATCGCCCGTCCCCGCTCCGCGTCCTGAGCGGCGGCTGCGGGCTATTTTTCCGGGGGCGCCGGCGGCGGGGTCATGCCCTCGGGGGTCATGGCGCCGCTCGGGCCAACACTCACCGTCTTGGTGAGCCACCCGTTGATGGTGGCGACCTCGGACGGGGTGAGCGTGCCGGCCGCGTACTGCAGCTGGATGATGCTGTTGATGTAGCTGTAGCGGCTGGTGGCGTAGTTGGTCTGTGCGGCCACCAGGGAGCTCAACGCATTGAGCACGTCGACCTCGGTCTGGGTGCCGACCTTGTAGCCGGCCTGCGTCGCCTGGAACGCCGTCTCACTCGAGGTCATCGCCTGGCGCAGCGCACGCACATTGGCAATTCCGGTGATCACGCCGAGATAGGCATCGCGAGCCTGCTGGACGGTCGAGCGGGACGCCTGCTCGACGGCATCCTGGGCGGCCATGGCCTGGTACTGGGTCTGGTGGATGCGCGCCTCATCGCCGCCGCCGCTGAACAGTGGCAGCGAGAACTCGATGCCGATCTGCCGGTCGTTGCTGGTCGAGCCGAGGCCGTGGAAATCCTGGCCGAAAATCGTCTGGTTGGTGTTGTCACTGCTGTAGGAGCGGCTCGCCACCAGGCTGATCGTCGGGATGTCGCTGCCGAACGCGGCACGCACGTTGTCCTGGGCGACATCTGCGGCCATGCGGCTCGCGATGAGCGCAAGGTTCTGCTTCAGCGAGGTCTGAACCCACGCCTGCTGGTCGGCCGGGTGCGGCATGGCGAGCGGCAGGGCCGTGCCCGGTTCGGTGAGTTCCGAGTACTGCGTGCCCGTAATCACCTGCAGCTGATCGAGCGCATTGGCCAGCGTCTGCTTGGCGGTGATCACGGCGGCGGCCGCCGTGTCGCGCGCCGCGCGCGCCTGCTCCACGTCGGTGATGGCGATCAACCCGACCTTGAAGCGCTCCTTGGCCTGCGTCAGGCCGAGCGTGAGCGCCTTCAGAGAGGACTCCTGAGCGTGCAGCGTGTCGACGGCGGCGAGCACATTGAAGTACGCCGTCGCGGTGCGCAGGATCAGGCCCTGGGCGGCCGCCTCATAGTTGGCCTGGGCCTCGGCGACCTGCTTGTTGGCCGCCTTGAGGTTCATCCAGTCCGTCCAGGAGAACAGGTTCTCCGTGAGGTCGAGACTCCACTGCTTGGCCGCGGTATTGGAGCTGCTTCTGAGGTTGTAGGTGTAGAACGTGTTGTTCGCGGTGCTGCCGATCTGACCGCTGCTGCCGGCGGAGTGGCTCCAGGTCTTGCCCGCCGTGGCGGAGATCTGCGGCAGCAGCGCGGCCCAGGCTTCCGGGCGCACCTCGCGTGCCGCCATGTAGGTGGCGTACGCCTGCCGGTAGGTCGGGTCGTTCTGCAACGCTTCGTGGTAGACCTGCAGGAAGTTCGTCGCCGAAGCCGCGGCCGAAAGGCCGAGCGCCAGCGCTCCGCTCACTGCTGCCAGGATCAGATGACGGGGGGTGCTTCGCATATGTATCCCTAAAACACCGCACGGGGCGCAAAGTTGCACCCGATGAGAAAGAGGCTGGCGCCGCCGCCGGCCGGTGGGTCCCTCGGGCGGCGCCGGCTGCCCGGATCAGAACTTGAACGCTACCGGCCGTTCAGCGTGCACCAGCGGATCGATGACCGTCTCGAACAGGCTCTCTTCGGTCCAGGCGTCTTCGGCCACCCGGCGGATCAGCTTCGCTTCCATCACCGGGGCGTCGCCCACGACGACGAACAGCCGCCCGCCGATGCTGAGCGAACGCTGCCAGCGGCTGTCGTATACCGGCATCGAGGCCGTCACGGCGATCGCCTCGAAGCGGCCGGTCGGTTCGAAGGTGAGCGCATCAGTCGGCACCACGTCGATGTCGCGCAGTCCCATCGAGCCGATCATCCGGCGGGCCATGTCGGCCAGCTCGGGCACGATTTCGAGCGACTGGACCGATTTGGCGAGACTCGACAGGCAGGCCGTGACGAAGCCAGATCCGGTGCCGATCTCCAGGACCCGCTCCCGGCCGGTCAGCTCCAGCGCCGCAAGCAGCCGTCCGACCACGCTCGGGCGCAGCATGTGCTGCCCGCCCGGCAGGGGCACTTCCGCGTCGGCATAGGCCATGAAGCGGTACTGCGGGGGCGTGAAGTGCTCACGCGGTACCTTGCGCAGGGTGTCGAGAACGCGCTCATCGAGCACATCCCAGGCGCGGACCTGGTGTTCGATCATCTGTTCGCGGGCATCGGC
>JAKADE010000171.1 GCA_021820785.1 Pseudomonadota bacterium | reverse complement strand
CGACTGAGCCGAAAGAATCGAGACCGGCGATAGCATTGAAATGTGCCACATCGACGCCGGGGACGACGTGACGAACGGACCGCTTTCGTCGTGCCCATCGGTATGACACACACTTTGTCGGGCCGGCCGTCACGGCACGAACCCAGCGCGGATCGCGAAGATGATCCGCGCACAAGCTGCGGGGTCCCCGCTACCCTTCATGATGGCGGAATCGGCGGCGATCTCTCCCGAATTGATCGCGCGCCCGATGCGCATCTTGATCTCCCGCGACGGTCGCACCTCGTGCACGTGGCCAGACTCGTCGCAGTAGTAGAGCCACCACGACATGCCGCGCGGGCGGCGATGGTGTTTCGCTTCCGCCCGTAAAGCGAAGTCGCCGGCGTACAGCCGCGTCTGATCCGCGCCGCTTCCTTTTCGAGTGTCCACGGGCGTCAGCCGTAGGTCGGTAGCCCGGCGCACGTCCCGAGGCAGCGGCAGCGCGTGCCCGAATGGCACCACCAACGCGAATCCTTTGTGGCGATAGTTGATCTTGCGGAGATCGACGGTACCACTTCCGCAGAGCCGGCGGAGGACGTCCTGCGCTTCGACCGTCTGCCCGAGGAAGCGCACGTCATTGAAGGGCACCGGCGACGGTGCCTGCGCCATCTCGGCGACCCACCCGTCACCGCTCATGATGCTTCGCCGCCCGCGATACGTTTTGTGTGCCGCAAACTCTCGCAGTTCATTCCGTTGCCCATTCTGATTCCAAATATCAATGCCGTTGCTTCGGCCGCACATGGCATTTTTAGGGTGGTATTACAAGTGTAATATCCAATAGCCCACGTAATTTTAGACCGATTTTCGATTGAAAAACACTAGAACCAGAAATCTATGTTCATAAACCGAATTTTTTTAGTTCGAATAATGCGGCGTATGTCCGTGCTTCATAATTCTGTATTTCAAGGATATTCTACCTCGTTGTGTGAATATCGCATGCCCGTTGGCTCAATGGGCAGGCTGTTTGCCGCCGCCATCCTACTTGACCCCGACGAACGCGAGCATCCGCATAGCCGATCAGATCGCGATCAACCGGAAGATGTGCTTGTGCTCCGATGCGGAAGCGGAAAATGCGTCGCCGGTCTGTGCGAGGGAAATTGCATGGTGTCCGGTCTCGGCGGCTCATCCCCGATTGACCCGTATGGGGCGGCCGCGGAGCCGAAGCCGTCGAGGTTCAGGACGACCGTGAGGCTGACGCCGCCGACTCACTGAGCGATGGTGAGTGAGCCACGCTGCCCCGCTCGGCGATCACCGTGTCGGCTCGGCTACTGACATAAACTTGAACTTGCTGTTGACCCCGGTATGGCCACACCAATCCGCTTGGGGGGCCGGGGTCTTTCGTCACTTGAAGCATTCAGTTCAGATCGGGCAGGACGACATACCTCTGGCCATCGCGAGCTAAATAGAAATGGACGAGGCCATTCAGCCTCGGGTACCATGCCGGAATTAGACGACAGATGGATTTCAGAAATACGAATTGGCTCACGCGGGACGATTTGTCCCAAATTTTGGGAATTTCTCGTTCAACGCTGGATAACGCTGCGGCCCGTGGTTACGGACCGCCGTTCTACCGCGTTGGGCGGCTGATTCGGTACGACGCGACCGAAGTGCAAGCGTGGATCGACGCCGGGTACACTGTCCCCAAGCGTACAGCCACGAGCGGCTTTTTCGAAACGAACTGACAGAAGACTACGCCCGGCGCAGACACGCCGGGCGCATTGATTGGGCATTATTTTGATGAACACTTCTATTTATGACGACGCTGACAATGATCGAAATTTGTCATCGGCTTCAGAGGCCGAACTGCATTTGATATTGGCGGAGGAAGCGCGGCATTTCCGTTCCGTTATTCTTCGTAGTGGTTACCTTCCAGTTCCTCTCGCCAGCGCCGAGAAGGTCCCCTCCGAGCACGATTGGCCGATCAAGGCCCGCGCCCGTGCTGGCCAAACAGAGTGGATCGATCCGATCACGGCTCGCGACTGGAACACCGGTATTCTCTGCGCCGGCCTCTACGCCGTCGACGTGGACGTTGATGATCCGGGTGCCGCCGACGAGGTAACGGCCGCGCTGCTCGACACGCTCGGACCGTCGCCGGCAAAGCGCGTTCGCGGCCATACCTCGCCTCGATATCTCGCGCTGTACCGCGCCGAAGGCGAGCCGAGAAAGCAGAAGGTGGGTAAGGACGACGGCTACAAGGTCGAAATCCTCGGCCTCGGCCAACAGTGCATGGTCCACGGCATCCATCCCGATCTCGGAGTCGTCGAATGGATCACGCCTGAGGGCCGCTCGGATGACGGTCTCGCGCGGGTTCCGCGTGAGACCCTGCCTCTGATCAAGGCGGTCCAGATCGCCGAGTTCCTCTCCCGGTGCCGCACGATCTTCGGCATCGGCGACGATGAGCCGAAGACGACAGACCCGGAACCGTGGGCACCGCACGGCCGCGAGCGCAGCGACTACACCGACAACGATGTCGCCGACATCGTGGCTCACCTCCCGGCTGACACGGGCTACGATGACTGGGTCGCTGTGCTGTCTGCCATCTACCGCGCGACCGGTGGCAGCGCCCGTGGCCGCGATCTCGCTCACGAGTACAGCCGCAAGAGTCCAGCCTACCGGCACCGGTCCGTCGACGAGAAATGGCTTGCCTTTCGCCACGGTGGCGCGCTGCGGCACGATTTCGGCCACCTTCTCACGCGCGTGAGGGAAGCCGAGCCCGCCTACCTGACGCCCAGCTTCCGCGCGAAGCTCTCCTCGGCCCGTCGTGAACATGCGCCGGCATCGGCCGGGGTTCCCGCCGATCAGGTCATCATGGACGCCGATTTTTGATGACCCCGGAGCAGTACGAGAAGCACATCGCGGCGGTCTGCGATCAGATCGTCGCGAAAGCGAATGCCGGTGCGGTCATCGACCCCGCAGCCGTCAACGCGCGGCTGGAAGCCCGGAACCCGGCCAACTGGCCGATCCACGCTCTGTGCGCCAAACTCCGGGTGCCGGGTTTCCATGGACCGCGCCACGAACCGGCTCTTGCCAGCGCGGCGGCGGTCCGCGTCAAAATGGTGCGGGAGATCCAGAACGTCATCGACAAAATTCTGACGTGGCACCGAAGCGGAAGCGGTGACGCCGGCGCAGCCGGTCTTCATTTCGCCATGCACGTCGATGTCGGCCTTGGAAAATCCTCCGCCGTGCGACGAGAGGTGCACCGCTTCATATCTGAGGCGCGCGCGGCCGGGAGCCCGCACCGGGTGCTCTGGCTCGTGCCCCACCATAGGCTCGCGGATGAGACACTGAAGGAGTTCAGGCTGCTCGGGATCAAGGCTGTCGTCTGGCGCGGTCGCGATACCATTGATCCCGTGTCGGGTCAGACAATGTGTCGTGACCTCGACGCGATCAATGAAGCGCAAGCCGTCCACGCCGACGTGGGAAAGACTGTCTGCGGCACTCAGGGGGGGCCGCAGTGCCCGTTTCGGGGTGGCTGTCAGTACTTGCAGCAGAAGCAAGCCGCCGCATCCGCCGACGTCATCATCGCTGCCAACAACGCGCTGTTTGTGCCGATCCCGATCTCGGTCAGCGATTTCGGTTTCGTGGTCGTAGACGAAGGGTTCTGGCAGCGTGGCGTGCAAAAGAAGCGTGACATTTCCCTTTCATCGCTCGCCTCCGATATCCGGCGCAATCCGGTCCTCGCGAACGGCGCCACCGATCCGAGTGGGACCAACAAGCTCTATGGCTGGTGCACCATCGTCGAGCGTGCAGCGGCCGCCGCGGCCGACAATGAGTTCCTAACCTCCGCATCCTTCAACGGCCTGCTGACCATCGCCGACGCGCAGGCGGCAGCCAAGCTGGAGTGGGCGCGCAAGGTGGACACGACACGCCTACTCCGGCCGACGATGAGCGCCGCGGATCGGGAAGCGGCCTTGGACAAGGCTGCTGTGAACCGCACTCTCTCGCGCCGTGCAGAGATGTGGCGTGCCATCGAGGCGATGCTCTCCGGCGCCGAGGACGGTCGGCTGCAGAAGATCGAGCAACGTAGCTCGTCGGGCGTGCAGGCGAAGCTAGCCCTGTACGGGCGGCGTCAGGTCCATGAAGACATCGCGAGGCTTCCCATCCTGCACCTCGATGCGACACTGGCCCTCGATCAGGTCAGGGCTTTCCTTCCGCACATGCGTCTGACGGCCTCATTGCGCGCCGCCACGCCGCATCAGCATGTGACGCAAGTGCTCCCGACGGTCGACAAGAAAGGTCTCCCCACAGGCGGATTTGGCAAGACGTCCGTGCTTCCTACCGAGGGGGGCACCGCCGAGGATAGACGGCGCGCTCGTCGCATCCGTAACATCCGGGATTACATTCGGCTGCAGGTGGGTGACGGCACCGGCTTGGTGATCACGTATCACGGCGCAGAAGCCGAATTCGCCGGCATCCCCGGCGTCGATGTGGCACATTTCAATGCTATCGCCGGTCTCGATTCTTTCGGCTCAGTCGACTGCCTATTCGTGATCGGCCGACCGCTCGCGACGGAACATACTCACCGTGACCATGCGGTCGCGCTGACCGGTATGCATCCCGAGATCACCGAGCTGACGGACGTCGTCGATTACATCCTGATGCGTGATGGTCGCGGCGAACCGATGTCTCGGAAGGGTTTCGTCGATCCCTCACTCGAAAGCATCCGGCGCGCGATCACGGACGCAGAAGTGATTCAGGCGGTCGGGCGTGCTCGCGGCGTCAACCGAACGGCGGACAATCCGGCACGCATCTTCGTGCTCAACGATGTCGTCCTGCCGTTCTCGGTGGATACGTTGACGTCGTGGCGCGAGATCACACCGGATGTCGTCGAGAAGATGCTCGGGCGCGGTGCGGCGCTCCTGTCGCCTTCGGACGCCTGCCGTGTCTATCCGGACCTGTTCTGTTCCGAGGAGGCCGCGAAGAAGGCGCTGCGGCGCGCGCAGGTCACACGGGGACAAACCCCTATAATTACTACTTATATGGATTTGTCCCCGTCTGCATTCCTGATCCGGTATCAGGCCCGGGGCGCACGCCAGAAGAAGCGCGAGGCGCTGTGCATGCCGGGTCGCATCGATTGGCTGCGTGACCAACTCGAACAGGTGCACGGCCCGCTGGCGTGCTTCGAGGTCACGGGGATGCAGGCCCCGGTCAACCACGAGAAGGACGCCGAGGACTTCACGGACGAACCGACGGCCACCACGGCGATCATCGATCTCGCCGAGACACGCAGGAATCGGTGTCACGCGGCCACAGAACAGGCGCCGCAGTACGCTGTCTCGATGGGCGAGACCATCCGCGAATGGTCGAACGCAAGGCTCGCGTCGCTCTCGTACACGCGGGTCCAAGTCGAGACTCACCCGCAGAAGGCCGCGTAGCAGCACCCGAGGCGGTCCCCGGGACAAGCGGTGATCGCCGACGGACACGATCATCACCAACCATGACCGACGCCGGTATCCGTTCTCGGGAACCGTCCATCGCAGCGTCGTAGACGATCCTCTGTGACGCGCGGCGCGATAAGAGAATCGTCGGGGAAACGCTCCGAAGACGGTCTCGGTGACCGTGGGGATGACCATCTCGAACATCGGCACAGCTTCGCGCGCGACCGCACGTCGACCCCCGGCATTGGTCCTCAACGTGGCACTCGATGGTGGAGCGCATATCATGGACGCGGCGGTCTATCGACCGTTCATCGGGGAGCGCCCAACGAGATGATCTGGAGCGCCAACGGCGCCGAGGTCATCTCGGACGCTCGGGAGACGGTGCCGAAGACCGTGTTGGTGCTCGTCCTGTCGTGCGTCGCGTGCAACCACGCGTCGGCATGCGCGGCGTCACGGCCGGCGCTCGCTGCGGGGGCCGGAGACTGTGAAGGTGGCGGGCCCGATAGACGGTCTGGGAAGGACCGTGGGGGTAACCGTTCTGTCGTCCGTGACCGCCCCTAGTCGACCTCTCGACGGCAAGATCGATAGGCTGCACCTGCTCGCTGGTTGCTCGCTGGCTGGTTCCTAAGCCGGAACCTGCGACCGAGTCGTGGCCGCTGACGCGCCTCGAACGACCATCCCCTAGATCTTTCCCGCTATCCCGGACATCACCTCGATGTCGATGTTCGCTCTGCTTTCCATCGGCTGAGAACCGCAGGAAACAAGGCGTACGCTGCTCGCTATATGCTCGCTGGCGAACCTCGCGGCGGGAGACGTGATCGCAGCGTCGTTCGAAAAACGGTGTGATTTGAGGGGTTTGAGTGGTGGGCGCGACAGGGATTGAACCTGTGACCCCTGCCATGTCAACGTCGTGACGGAAGAGGAATCCTCGTGATTTGGGTGAGGACGCGGTGCGTTTTGGCACCTGCTGCTCGCTGTATGC
>JAKADE010000170.1 GCA_021820785.1 Pseudomonadota bacterium | reverse complement strand
GTGCTGTGAGCAGGCGGGAACGAATGCGCATGTCAGGTGTACTCCAGTGCCCGGGGGCTGGGCAGTGCGAGCTGCGCGGCGACGCCGCGCACGGTGGACTCGTCCTAACCCGACCCGATGCGAGAAGCTTACCGCAGACGGCGGGGCGATGGGAGTTGGTTGCATTCGCGCTGCATCCGTTCAGCGCTCGTTCAGCAGCGGCGCGTCGCGTACCGCTCAGGCGCCGAGTTGTTCGAGCGCGGCGCCCGTCAGACGAAAGGTCCGCCAGTCCTCCATGGGGCGCGCACCGAGATTGCGGTAGAACGCGATCGAGGGCGCGTTCCACTCGAGTACGGCCCACTCCAGACGCGCGCAGCGCCGCTCTATCGCGAGGCGGGCCAGGCGGCGCAGCAGTTGCCGGCCGACGCCCCGGCCGCGCATGTGTTCCCTGACGTACAGGTCCTCCAGATAGATGCCCGGCTGGCCCCTGAACGTCGAGTAGTTGTGAAAGAACAGTGCAAAACCGACCGCCTCGTCAGCCGCGCTCGCGATCAGCACTTCCGCGTAGGGGCGTGCGCCGAACAGCGTCTCGCGCAGTTGCGACTCGGTCGCGACCACCTCGTGCTCGAGCCGTTCGTAGCGGGCGAGTTCGCGGACGAACTGGAGGATCTGCGCGGTGTCGGCTTCGGTGGCCGGGCGGATGTCGATCATGGTGGGGCTCATCCGGTGCTCTGCAGGCCCTGCGCGATCCCGGTGGTGCTCACCAGCAGCGCCTCGAAAAGGTCGCGGTCGGCGCGCCCGCCGGCGCGCCAGCGCGAGAGCAGATCGACCTGCATCAGGTTCATCGGATCGATGTACGGATTGCGCAGGCGGATCGCACGCTGCAGCATCGGCTCGCGGTCGAGCAGCTCGGCGCTGTCCGTCACTGCGAGCAGTTGCTCGCGGGTCAGTTCGTACTCGGCGCGGATCACCTCGGCGAAGGGCCTGAGCGGCTCCGGCACGAGTGCGAGGTATGCCGCGGCGATCTCGAGGTCGGTGCGCGCGAGCATCGATTCGATGTCATCGATCAGGCTGCGCAGGAACATCCACTCCCGGTACATGGTGCGCAGTGTGTCGGCGCCGTGCCGCTCCGCGGCGCACTTCAGGCCCGTGCCGGCGCCGAACCAGGCCGGCAGCAAATGGCGCGTCTGCGTCCAGGCGAACACCCACGGGACCGGCAGCAAACCTTCGATGCCGTTGCCCTCGAGGCGGTGAACCGAGCGCGAGCCGACCTGCATCCGTTCGATGACGTCGATCGGCGTGACGGCGCGGAAGAACTCGTAGAAATCGCGCTGCTCATAGACGAGCGCGCGGTATGCGTCGCGGCTTGCCGCGGCGATCGTCGAGGCGCACTCGATGTACGGCGCCGGGGTCGGTTCCACCGCGCGCCGCGCCGTGGCGAGACTGATCGCGTTGAAGGCGCGCTCCAGGGTGCGCATGGCGATCGGACGCAGGCCGTAGCCCTGCTTGATGGTTTCGCCCTGTTCGCGCAGGCGCAGCACGCCGTTGGCGATGCCCGCAGGGGCTGATTTGACCAGTTGATCGATGCGCGTGCCGCCCCGTGCGAGACTCGCGCCGCGCACGTGCATCAGCGAGAAGCGCTGGGCCGTCGCGCCGAGGGCGTCGGCCAGGGAGCGCTGCGCCTGGTGCAGCGCGAAGCGGGAGGCGCACGGGCCCGCCTCCATGTTGCTGTCGGAGTAGCCGAGCAGTACGTGCTGGCGGCCGCCGCGGCTCGCCAGATGGCGTGCGTAGGCCGGCTCGGTGAGCAGCTCCTTCATGATCGAGCCGCCGCGCTCGAGCGCACCGATGGACTCGAACTGCGGTGCGATGTCGAGCGTCACTTCGCCGCTTTCCTTGTCGAAGACCGACGCCCAGCGCGCCAGCAGCAGAGCGGCGAGCACGTCGTCGGCTCCCTCGGTGCCGCTCACGACGAAGCAGCCGATCGCGCGGCGGCCGTAGCGGTGGCGGATCTGCGCGAACGTTTCGAATACACCGAGGTTGCGCCGCGCCAGCGCGTCGAGTTCGACGCGCGGGCCGGCATCCTTTACCAGCGCCTCGGCAAGCAGCCGCGCCCGCTCGGCACTCGGGCGGTTGGGCCAGTCCGGATCGTTGCTGCCCTGAGCGATGATCTGGTGCAGCACGCTGGCGTGCTGGCGCACATCGATGCTGGCGAGGTGAAAGCCGAACGTGTCGATGCGTCGCAGCAGCCGGTGGACCTGGAACAGCCCGGCGGTCGCGCCTTTGTTGGCCTGCAGGCTCGCGGCGACGAGCTGCACGTCTTCGCGGAACTGGCGCGCGTTGTCGTAGCCCTTGCCGCGACCATCCTGCGTGTCGCGCAGGCGCTGCGCCAGCTGCGAGAGAAACAGCCGGTACGGCATGCGGTCGCGCCGCCCGAGCATGGCCGGGCGCGCTCCGGGGGCAAGGCGCGTGTACTCCTCGATGCGCTGCGTCAGTTCGCTCGAGACGCTGGTGCGGCGCTCGCCCTGCGAGAGCCGCTCGGCGAGCTTCTGACACTCCGCGATGTAGGCGCCGAGCAGGATGTGCTGGTGGCGCGCGAAGGTCTCGCGGATGGTGCGCGCGTGGACGTCGGGGTGACCGTCCATGTCGCCGCCCACCCAGGAGCCGAAGCGCAGGATGCACGGCAGCTCGATCGACTCGACCGGCACGCTGAATACCTTGGCGAGCGCGAGGGCGATCTCTTCGTAGAACGAGGGCACGACCCGGTAGAGGATCTCTACCAGGTAGAACACGATCTGTTCGCGCTCATCGCCTACCGTCAGCTGCTTGCGCGGAAGCTCCTCGGTCTGCCAGGCGGTGGTCAGTTCGAAGCGGATGCCGCTCCAGAGATTGCGCAGCTCCTGGGGCGTGAGCGTCGGGTTCATCCGATCGAGCATGCGCTGCGCGACCCGTTGCTGTTTGCGCAGCAGCGTGCGCCGCGTGGCCTGCAGGGAATGGGCGGAGAACACCGGCTCGATGGCGAGCGAGCCGATCAGTTCGAGTGTCTGCTCGAGCGTCATGCCGTCGGCGGCGAGCTCGGCGATCGCGCTCTCGACACCGCCGGGCTGGGGGTGATCGGTGCTGCGGAAATACTCGCGCCGCCGGCGGATGCGGTGCACGTTCTCGGCGAGATTGACGGTGCGGAACCACATCGAGAAGGCGCGCACCAGCTCGCGGGCGAGCGCCGGCGGGCGCTCGCGCACCGAGGCGGCCAGTTCCGCCGCCGCGCCGGCATCACCCTCGCGCCGGGCGATCGCGGCGCGCCGGTCGAGCTCGACGAGTTCGAACAGGGGTTGACCGCCCTGTTCGTGCAGGATCTGTCCGATCAGCTCCCCGAGCGCATGCACGTCTTCGCGCAGCGCGGCATGTTCGGGCGGGAATTGGATGTCACTGCGGTTCACGGGCGGCCGATTGTAGCCCAGTGCGCCCGCTAACCGGCGAGCAGTACGGATTCGGCCCGCTCGAGCGCCTCGGGCGTGCCGTAGAGCACCAGAACGTCCCCCTCGCGCAGCACCGTGCTCTCGGCCGGCTCACGCCCGAGGATGCCGCGGCGGCGCACCCCGGTCACGGTTGCCTGAATGCCTCGCTCGCGCGCCGCTGCGAGCGTCCGCCCGACGGCCCAGGCCCCCGGGGGCACGACCACCGATTTCACTTCGGTCCGCCGCTCCTCGCTCTGCTCGAGCGCGGGGGCTTCGCCGTCACCGACCACTGCACGCAGCACGCCGTAGCGCTGGTTGCGAATTCCACCCACCAGACGCACGACTCTGGAGACCGGAACCTGCAGCAGCATCAGCACGTGGGAGACCAGCATCAGGCTGGCTTCAAACGTCTCCGGCACCACGTCGGTGGCGCCGGCGGCCTTCAGTTCCGCCAGACGCGTGTCATCGGCCGTGCGCACGAGGATCGGCACGTCGGGCCGCTGGGCGCGCGCGGTGCGCACGATGCCGAGCGCAGTGCCCGGGTCGGAAAAGGTCACGACCAGTGCCGAGGCGCGCGCCAGGCCGGCGAGTGCGAGGATCTGCTCATCCGCGCTGTCGCCGTAGATCACCGGGTCGCCCGCCTGGCGGGCCGCCGCGATGCGCAGCGGATCCAGATCGAGCGCGATGTACTCGAAGCCCTGCGCCTCCAGTACGCGCGCGACGTTCTGACCGACCCGGCCGAAACCGCAGAGAATGACGTGCTCGCGCTGACCGATGGCCCCGGTGGCCTCGCTTTCGCGCTGGAAGGCCGTGCGCTGCGGCGGGCCGCGCTCGCGCAGGATCCACCGGGCGATGCGCTTGTTGTGGTTGAGCAGCAGGGGACTGAGCACCATCGAGAGCACCAGCGTGAGCAGCAGCGGCTGGCCGAAGTGCTGCGGCAGTACCCGGTCGGTGAGCGCCACGCTGCCGAGCGCCACGCCGAACTCCCCGCCGATCGCAATCACGATGCCGGTGCGCAGCGCCTTAAACGGCGCGCCGGCGAACGGCCGCGTCACCAGTGCGGCGATGGCGGTCTTGAGCACGGTGATGAGCAGCAGCAGGCTCAGTACGGTGCCGAGCTGGCCAGCCAGCTGGCGCACGTCGAGCAGCATCCCCACCGATACGAAGAACACGCCGAGCAGAATGTCGCGGAACGGCCGCAGGACCGATTCGAGCTGATGGCGGTATTCGGTTTCGGCCAGCATCATGCCGGCGAGAAATGCGCCGAGACCGGCCGACAGGTGCGCCAGGCGGCTGATCCAGGCGGCCCCGATCACCACCAGCAGTGCCGCGAGCGTGAACAGCTCGCGCAGGCGGCTGTGGGCGATTTCGTGGAACAGCGGCCGCAGCAGCCAGCGGCCGGCCGCCAGCACCGCCCCGATGGCGAGCGCCCCGCCGGCGGCGGCGAACAGCGCGGCGTGCAGGTCGAGCGGGCCGGCGCCCGGGCCTAGTGCCGAGGCGAGTGCGAGCAGCGGCACAAAGGCCAGGTCCTGGAACAGCAGCATCGCGAAGGCGAGCCGGCCGTGGGTGCGGTTCAGCTCGGCGCGCTCGGTGAGCTGCTGCAGCAGGATGGCGGTCGAGCTCATGGCGATCGCGCCGCCGGCGACGATCGCGGCCGGCCACGGGATTCCGGCAAGCCGACCGAGCAGCGCGAACACCAGGGTCGTGGCGCCCACCTGCGCCGCCCCGAGGCCGAAGACCTCGCGCCGCATCGCGATCATCCGTGGGAGCGATACCTCGAGACCGAGCGTGAACAGCAGAAAGGCGACCCCGAGCTCCGCGAGCAGGCGGACCGTTTCCGAGCCCTGTACCACGCCGAGCGCGTAGGGACCGCAGGCGAGCCCCACCGCCAGGTACGGCAGCGCCGTCGGCAGTGCGAGCCGGCGGGCCACGGTCACCAGGAGGACCGCGGCGGCCAGCAGGACGAGCATCTCGGTGAGCGGCTGCATCGGGACGATTGTAGGGCGCAGCGGCGGCGGGCGCGTTGCGCCCACCCGAAACGAAAGAGCCCCGCACGGGGCGGGGCTCTTCGGGCATCAGCCTGGGGGTTTCAGCCCTTCTTCTTCGGCATCGTGTGCTTCATGGCCTTCTTATGCCACTTCTTGTGCATGGCCTTCTTGTGCCACTTCTTGTGCATCGCCTTCTTGTGCCACTTCTTGTGCATCATCTTCTTGTGCATGACTTTCTTGTGCACGACGTGATGCGCAGTGGCGGGCGCCTGGGCGGCGACGGCGGCGACGGGGGTGGCAGCCAGCGAACCGGCCAGCAGCAGCGCTCCGAGGACAGGGACGAGCTTCTTGAACATCGACTTCTCCATAAGAGAGTTTGAGCGGTTTGAGAATTGCCCCGAGCGCTCGGCGCCGGAACGGGGCGGATTATTGCAGGAAGATCCGCACCCGAACCGTGCATGACCAGAACGTAATGTTGAGCCCGGCTCAGTGTCCCTGAAAAGCGACAAGACTGTGGACCGGCACCCCGAGCGCCTCCAGGCGCCGGGCGCCGCCGAGCTCGGGCAGGTCGATGACGAAGCACGCCGCGACGATCTCGGCACCCAGGGTGCGCAGCAGCTTCACGGCCGCCTCGGCCGTGCCGCCCGTGGCGATCAGATCATCGATGAGCAGCACCCGCTCGCCGGGCTGCAGCGCATCGCGGTGCATTTCCATCTCATCGATGCCGTACTCCAGCGAGTACGCCACACGCACCGTCTCGTGCGGCAGCTTGCCTTTCTTGCGGATCGGTACGAAGCCGGCCCCGACGCGCTGCGCGACCGCTCCGCCGAGAATGAAACCGCGCGCCTCGATGCCCGCGACGTGTGTCAGACGGGTGTCCGACCAGGGACCCGCGAGGGAATCGATGGCGAGGCGGAACATCGGCGCGTTGCCGAGCAGCGTTGTGATGTCGCGGAATTGAATGCCCGGCTTCGGATAGTCGGGGATGCAGCGAATGGCGTCTTTGAGCGCCTCGAGGTCACGCGCGTCCATGGGCGCGGACTGTAC
>JAKADE010000169.1 GCA_021820785.1 Pseudomonadota bacterium | reverse complement strand
GCGCGGTCCGTACGTATCTGTGCGCGTCGGCCGGCCGGTCAACGTCCCGAGCAGGCTTTCCACCCGCTTCAGCCGCGCCGTCACGAGCACGCCGTTGTGGTCATTGAGCTCGCGGCAGCGCACTGCACGGGTGGCGCAATCGCGCAATGACTCGGTCAGCATGCCACGCGGGTCGCACCATGCCATCACCGACTCCAGTCCCGCCCGGTCGGCGGCGAAGCCGTGCATCGCGCACAGCGAGCGGCGCTGCTCTTCGAGCCGAGCCAGCGCGCCCATGCGTTCCTGGCGCGCCCGCGTCGTCTGCTCGATTTCCCGGATGTCCGAGCCTTCGAGAATGCCGGCCTCGCGGCTGAGCAGCTGCTCGAGCTCTGCGAGCAGCGTCGACTCTTCCCGGAACAGGTCGGTCAGGTGTTCGCGGCAGACGTGCGGATCCATCGATCAACCTCCGTGGATCTGCGCCAGCGTCTGCTCGGATTGCATCAGTTGACTGGCCACGACGTGCGGCTGAACCGTATAGGTGCCGCTGTCGATGGCCGACTGCAACTGTGCGACACGGCCCGAATTCACCGCCGGCAGCGAGCTCAAATGCTGGGCCAGACCCGAGAGGAAGCTGGCTGAATCGGTGATATGAACGTCCGAGCCGCCCGTATGGGCTGCCGCCGCCGACCCCGAAGCCTGGCCGGTCGCCGCCTCAGCCGCGCGCCGCGCGCCCGCGCCGGTGTCGACCACCGCCGGAGCGCCGTTTAACCCATTGATTTTGCTCGACATCATTGCTCTCCTCGAGCACCCTTGTCCTGGTATCGGCGTGCTGCGAGGAAACTTTAGGGTGAGACATAAACCACGTGAGCATCCCCTACCGTGCCCTGCACGACCTTCTTGGATTCCGGGTTCTGGACCCGGATGAGCTCGCCGTAGCGTCCATCCTGCAGTGCCACCCCGGTGGCGCGAACCTCGATTCCATCGATCGAAGCGCTCAAGGTCACCTGCTGTCCCTGGCGCACCATGAAATCCGCCAGCAGATCACTGGCGTGCAGCACGGCACCGGCCGGCATCGGGTGCCGCAACGTACTGCGCGAGAGCAACGCCAAGTTTGTGACGTATCCCGCCGCGACACCGGACACGAGCCGCGTCTCGGGTGCCAGATCCGCACTCGTGAGCCGCACCCCGGCATTCTCCGGCTGGCGCAACGCCCAAACGTCGATGCGCGATTCGATACTCACCGGAACGTAGAGCGTCCAATGGGCGCCGGAATGGCATCCCACCGAAATCGACATATTCGGCTGCAACCGCGCACCGGCGAGCATTCCGGCCTGTAGGGGAGCCTGACAGCGCGCAAGCCGCAGACGCGAGTCCAGCGCACCGGCATGGACCACGATGCCCTTTTCCCCAGGGGGCATCTGGGACCGCACGAACTGCTCGGCCGCATGACGGATGCTCGCGATCGGCTCCACGGCCCCGCGAGCAAGCCCGGCACAACCCATTGCCAGGAGACAGAATGATGCCGAAGCCGCGCCTCGGCGCCAACGACTACAAAATGACGCATACGCTTTCATGCCTGAGCAGCATGCAAACGCCGGGCCAACCGGCACTCATCATCTTTAGCGTTCCGGCCCTGCTGCTCAAGTCTCGGCCCGACGCGCCGCTAACATCGCTCAGCGCCCCAGGCCTCCCACACCTGCCGCCGCCGGCAATCATCCGCCGCGCAGCCGTGAACCACGTCACACTCCCGGACGGTTCAGCGCGCCCAATCCGCACCGAACGGCTGTTTTAGATCATTGGCACGCGTCTTGCTGCGTATCCGGCAGGTTTCCTTACCGCCGGTTTTCCGACATGCCGTTCAACCTCAACACCTACCTTGGCGTCCAGCCCGATGCCCTGCAGGTGTATTCCAAGCGAGCCGAGGTACTCGCGGCGAATCTCGCCAACGCGGATACGCCCGGATACAAGGCGCGTGACATCGACTTTCGGTCCGCCCTCGCGGCGGCCGATCCGCAAACCGGCGCAAACGGCACCAGCGGCGGGACTCTGCAGATGAGTACGGACAACCGACTCGACGTCACCGCGCCGTCTACTCCCGGGGGATTGTCCACGGCTCAGTTTCTGAAGTACCGCGTGCCGCTCGCGCCCTCGCTCGACGGGAACACGGTCAGCTCGCAGCTCGAGGAGGCCAAGTTCGCGCAGAACACCGTGCGCTACCAGGCTGCATTGACTTTCCTCGAACAGCGATTCACCCAGCTGAAAACCGCGATCACCGGGCAATAACCCCCAACCACGAACCTTCGCAGGCTTGTCATGGCACTCTTCAATATCTTCAACATCGCCGGTTCGGGCATGTCCGCCGAATCAGTCCGATTGAATACCGTCGCCAGCAACCTCGCCAACGCCGACAGCGTCAGCAGCAGTGCGAGCACCGCATACAAAGCGCGCTTCCCGGTCTTCCAAGCCGTCCAGGCAGCCCTGACCCCCGGCGCACCCGCAACACTACAGGGCGCCGATGCCTCAGTAGCGGTCAACGGAATCGTCCAGAGCAATGCGCCGGTGACGGCTCGCTACGAGCCTGGAAACCCGATGGCGGACGCCAAGGGCTACGTCTACTCCTCGAACGTCAACGTCGTCGAACAGATGGTCGACATGATCTCCGCCTCCCGTTCCTACCAGAACGACGCCCAGGTCCTGAACACCTCGAAAACCTTGTCAATCGACACCTTGAAACTCGGCCAGATTTAATCGCCCACGCCGCACCAGGAACACCCGCAATGTCATACAACTCCATCGGCGCCTATGCCTCACAGACTGCCGCGAATGCCGCCGCTGCGGCGAGCTCGAGCAGCAACTCCGCCGGCAGCGCCAACAGCTCGCTCGCACTCACCCAGAACGATTTTCTGCAGCTGCTGGTGACGCAGATGCAAAATCAGGATCCGACCCAGCCGACCAATCCGAGCCAGTTCGTCAACGAGTTCTCGGCACTGAGCGAGGTCAGTGGCATCAGCAGCATGTCGAACTCGATGAGCGCGCTGTCGAACTCCATGTCCTCGGCGCAGATCCTGAGCGGCACCAACCTGATCGGCCACACCGTAATCGCCTCGGGCAATTCCGCCTCGCTCACTGCCGGCGGAAGCATCACCGGCGCCGTCAACATTCCGGCGGGCACGACCGCGCTCACCGTCCAGGTCACCGACGCGAGCGGCCAGCTGGTTAAAACCTTCTCTGTTCCACCGCAGACCGGCGTCACTCCGTTCACCTGGGATGGAACAACGAACTCGGGCGGCACTGCCCCTGCCGGCACGTACAATTTCAATATCTCCGCAGACACGAACGGCACACAGTCCTCGCTCACCCCGGAGCTCGCCTACCAGGTGAACAGCGTGACACTCGATCCGTCGACGAACAGTCTGACACTGAACACCAACGGCGGATCGCTGCCGCTCAGCGCCGTCAACCAGGTCATGTAAGGAGCCCTACCCATGCCTTTCGCACTCGCTCTCTCCGGCATCAACGCCGCGAACTCTGACCTGAATACGACCGCGAACAATATCGCCAACGTCGATACGGTCGGCTTCAAGCAATCGCGCGCCGAGTTCTCCAGTCTGTTCGCCCAGACCCAGCAGGGCGTCTCGCAAACCGCCATCGGCAACGGCGTGGCGACCTCGGAGATCGCTCAGCAGTTCACCCAGGGCAACATCAATTCGACCTCGAACAACCTGGATCTCGCCCTGAGCGGCAACGGGTTCTTCGTCGTCAGCAATAACGGCGCACTCTCCTATACCCGCAACGGTGCCTTCCAGGTCGACTCGAACGGCTACCTGGTGACCGCCTCCGGCGATCGTGTCCAGGGCTTCGCTCCGCTCAGCACCGGTGGCTTCAACACCGGTGGCCTGTCCGATCTTCAGCTCACGACCTCTCAGGTCGCCCCCCAGGCGACCAGCACAGCGAACATCACCCTCAATTTGCCGTCGAACGCCACGGCGCCGACCACCACCCCGCTCAATCCGAGCGATCCGACCACCTACAACAATACGACTTCGCTCACGGTATACGACTCACTCGGCGCCGCGCACACCGCGCAGATGTACTTCGTGAAGGGCAGCGCGGCGAACACCTGGAACGCCCAGCTGTACGTCGACGGAAATGCCGTCGGCAATCCTCAGACCCTGACCTACTCGAGCGCCGGAACTTTGACGACGCCGGCGAATGGACAGGTCAATTTCGGCTCGTATACCCCCTCGACCGGCGCGAACCCGATGAACATCACGTTCAACTTCGGCACCTCGACCCAGTACGGCGACAGCTTCGGCGTGAACGCGGTGGCGCAGAACGGCTACACGACTGGTAGCCTCACCGGTATCAATATCAGCCAGACCGGCGTCGTCGAGGCGAATTTCACCAATGGCCAGTCGAAGACTCTGGGCGAAGTCGCGCTCGCGAACTTCGCCAATCCGCAGGGACTGGCTCAGACCGGCAACACCCAGTGGCAGGAAACGTTCTCCTCCGGCGCGGCGGTCCATGGCGTCGCCGGCGGATCCGGATTCGGCACCATCCAGTCCGGCGCGCTCGAACAGTCGAACGTGAACGTGACCGCGCAGCTGGTGAACATGATTACCGCCCAGCGCGATTTCCAGGCCAACGCGCAGATGATCAACACCGCCAATCAGGTCACGCAGGCAATTCTGCGCATCTGATCCGGCACTGAGAGACGCACGTGAACAAGGCGCTGTATGTGGCGATGACCGGGGCGAAGGAAATCCTCAACGCCCAGGCCGTCAACAACTTCAACCTGGCGAACGTCAACACCACCGGCTTCAAGGCCGAGCTGTCCGCGTTCCAGAGCCAGGCAGTCGAAGGCAGCGGCTACGCTTCGCGCGTCTACGCCACGGCCAATTCAAGCGGATGGAACGATGCCTCGGGCTCGATGATCACCACCGGCCGGCCGCTCGATGTGGCCGTACAGGGACGAGGCTTCATCGCAGTCCAGGGACCGAACGGCCAGGAAGCCTACACGCGCAACGGCGATCTGCACGTGGAGGCGAGCGGCATGCTGGTGACCAGCACCGGTCAGCTGGTGCTTGGAGACAGCGGACCGATCAGCGTGCCGCCGAGCGCTTCGGTCAAGATCGGTTCCGACGGCACCGTCTCGGCCGTGCCACTCGGCCAGACGCCCGACACCCTGGTGACACTGGGGCGCATCAAGCTGGTCAACCCCCCGCCGACCAGCCTGGTGCGGGGCGGAGACGGCCTGTTCGTCACCAACACCGGCAAGCCGGCTCCGGCCGACGCCACCGTACGGCTCGCCTCCGGCGTGCTCGAATCGAGCAACGTCGATGTCGCCAATGCAATGGTGAACATGATCGACCTCGCCCGCAGCTGGGATCTGCAGGTCAAGGTCATGAAGAGCGTCAAGAGCAACTCGAGCGCAGCGAGTCAGCTGCTGCAGCCCGGTTGATCACGCGATAGCACGAGGGTACTTCTATGGACGCAGCACTGTGGGCCGCCAAGACCGGTCTCGACGCGCAAAACACCGAGATGTCGATCATCGCCAATAACCTGGCGAACGTGAACACCACGGGTTTCAAGCGCGATCGGGCGGTATTCGAAGATCTGCTCTACCAGAACAAGGGGCAGGTCGGTGCGAACACGACGCAGTCGACCCAGTCACCGTCTGGATTGTCGATCGGCACCGGTGTGCGGCTGGTGGCGACGGAGAAGAATTACAGCCAGGGCAGCCTCACCCAGACCGGCAATCCGCTCGATATGGCGGTTCAGGGTCAGGGCTTCTTCCAGATCCAGATGCCGGACGGCACCCTGGCCTACACGCGCGATGGCAGCTTTCAGGTGAATGCGCAAGGCCAGCTGGTCACCGCCAGCGGCTACGTAGTTCAACCTGGGATCACGATTCCCCAGGGTGCCCAGAGCGTCACCGTCGGCACGGACGGAACCGTGAGCGTCGTACTCCCCGGGCAGAGCGCTCCCACCCAGGTCGGGCAGATCCAGCTCGCAAATTTCATCAATCCGACGGGACTTCAACCCATCGGCAACAACCTGTTGCTGCAGTCGGCCTCGAGCGGCTCGCCGCAGACCGGCAACCCGGGCTCGAGCGGGCTCGGCACCATCGGTCAAGGCGAACTCGAAGCCTCGAACGTCAACGTAGTCGAGTCACTGGTGAACATGATCGAGACGCAGCGCGCCTACGAGATGAATTCCAAGGCGATCTCGACGGTTTCCCAGATGCTGCAGTACGCGACCCAGAACATGTGAGGAAGAGTGTGATCATCCATCGAACCATTCTGCGTGTGCTGCCGGTCATAATCGCCGCCTGTCTGCTCAGCGCCTGCGTCACGCAAAGAACGCTGCATTACGACCAGGCATTCGACATGCCGCAAATGCCGACGCCCTCGGCAGACGGCGCAATTTTTCACCCGGGCTACGACTCCGGGCTGTTCGAGAATGCCACGGCGCACAGCGTCGGAGACATCGTGACCATCCTGCTGCAGGAGTCGACCAGC
>JAKADE010000168.1 GCA_021820785.1 Pseudomonadota bacterium | reverse complement strand
GCACGGGGGCGCGAATAATACGTACCACGGGCGCCAGCGTCAATTTGGATTTTACCGAGACCGCCCCGACTACGGCCAGCGCGGCGGGACGGGCCGCCGGGCTATGATGGCACGGCCGCCTCCACTCAGCTCGCACACTTGTCCATGGCCGCCGAGCCCCCCGCAGAGACTCCCCCGCCGCCACGGCCATCACGGGACGCCCCTGAGATCGAATGGCAGCTCGCCGCCGGGGATCTGGCCGTCGTGCACCGCTGGCTCGGCGCCGGCACGCCCGCGGCCGGGCTGAGGATGGAGCCGCTGCCGCCTCAAACGCTCCGCGACACCTACCTCGATACGGCGGACTGGCGGGTCCTGCGCGCCGGGTTCGCCCTGCGCGTGCGCCAGGAGGGCGCGCACACGGAGGCCACGCTGAAGAGCCTCCGTTCCGCACGGACGGACCGGGCGGAGCGTCGCGAGATCACCGAGGCGCTCGCGGACGGCGCCGCCACGCCCGAGCGCGCGCAGGGTCCGGTGGGTTCGTGGCTGCGCCGCACGCTCGGCCGCGCCGTGCTGCGCCCCCTCTTCATCGCGCACACCCACCGGGAGCGCTTCGCGGCGCGTCAGGGCGTGCCCACCGGGCAGCTCGGGGAGATTGCCCTGGATGAGACCGAGCTGCTCGACGCGGCGGGCCGACCGCTCGAGCGGCTGCACCGGGTCGAGGTCGAACTCATCGAGGGGAGCCCCGAGGCATTGCTGCCCCTGGTGGAGGCTCTGTGCGGCGCCTGCGGGCTCGAGCCGGCGCGCGAGAACAAATTCGCCGCCGGTCTGCGGGCAGCCGCCCTTAGGCCGCCGCGCTCCTGAGTGCCGCTCAGTGCGCGCCGGCGGAGAGTTCCGCGGACATCGCGGTTCGGGCCGGTTTTGCGAACCAGACCAGGAACACCATCACCAGAAACAAGATCCCCGAGATATAGAAGATATCGTCAGCGGACATCATGAAGGCCTGGTTGTCCACCATGTGATTGAGCAGCAGCGAGCTCTGCTGACTGCTGAGTCCCTCAGCGTGCATCTGCGCCATGAACTGATGGGCCTGGGGATTGGACGTCAGGCTCGCAACCAGCCGTTCGTGGTGCAGCCGCGCGCGGCGCGACCAGAGCGTCGTCGTGATCGACGTCGCAAAGGAGCTGGCGGTGATGCGCACGAAATTAATTAATCCTGAAGCGGATGCGATTCGCTCGGACTCCAGCCCCGAGAACGCCAGCGCGAGCAGCGGGATGAAGAACGTCGCCAGCGCAGCGCCCTGAATCAGGGTCGGCGTGAGCATGACTTCGAAGCTTGCCTGCGTCGTGAAATCCGCCCGCATGAACATCACCAGCGCGAAGATCAGGAAGGACACGGTGACGAACCAGCGCGGATCGAAGCGGTCGACCAGCCGTCCGACCACGGGCGTCAGCACGATCGCCATCAAGCCGACGGGAGCGAGAACCCAGCCGGCGAGCGTCGCGGTGTAGCCCATGTACTGCTGCAGCCACAGCGGCAGCAGCACGACAGTGCCGAAATACAATCCGTAGCCGACGGACATCGCGACCGTCGCCACCAGGAAATTCCGCCCGGTGAACAGGTGCAGATCCACCACGGGATGTTTGTCCGTGAGCTCCCACACGAGGAAGACCACGAAGGCAATCGCCGCCACGATGGTGAGCGTGACGACGAACGACGAGCCGAACCAATCCAGGTTCTTGCCCCTGTCCAGCACGACCTGCAGCGAGCCCACCCACAGCACGAGCAGACCCAGTCCGACCTTGTCGATGGGCACGCGTGCCGTGGGCGTCTCCCGGTGCCGGTAGACCGACCAGGTAATGATCGCAGCGACGATGCCGATCGGCACATTGATGTAAAAGATCCACGGCCAGGAGATGTTGTCCGTGATCCAGCCGCCGAGCACCGGTCCGACGACCGGTGCCACCAGCGTGGTCATCGACCAGACGCCAAGCGCCGCTCCGGCCCGCGATTTCGGGTAACTCGAGAGCAGCAGCGCCTGCGACAGCGGGATCATTGGTCCGGCCACCAGACCCTGCAGGGCACGAAATACCACCAGCGTGGTGAAGGTCGGGGCCAGCCCGCACAGCGCCGAGGTGATCACGAAGAGCAGCGTCGAGGCCGCGAACAGCCGTACCTGCCCGAGACGACGGGTCAGCCAACCGGTGAGGGGCATGGAGATGGCGTTCGCCACCACGAACGAGGTGATCACCCAGGTACCCTGGTCGGGCGAGACCCCCAGATCACCGGCGATCGCCGGAATCGACACATTGGCGATCGACGTGTCAAGCACGTTCATGAATGTCGCAAGCGACAGCGCGATCGTGCCGAGCACGACGGCCATCCCTTCGAGCGGCGGCAGCGGGCCCGGGCCGGCCGCCGGACGGGGCTCCGGCGCGCTCGGCGCGTGAGATTCGCTCATGGGTCGCGCCTTCCCTTAATACATCCAGTGCCCGGCGCTGAGCAGTCGGGTCGAGCGCGTGCCGGCGCGGCCGTCTGCGGCCAGCCGTTCGGCACGAGGTCCCCCATGCCCCCGGCCAGCGCCCCGCAGGTCGTTCACCCGGGCGTCCTCGGCCCCCGCGCGACGGGCGTGTGCCGGCCTTGGATCGTTTGCCGCAATGATCTGGCGGATGGCGCGATCCGCCTGCGCATCGACGGAGCTGAACACGTCGGTCGAGCTTGCCGGCGCGGTACTGGCCACCTCCGGCAGTCGCGGCGAGCCATCATGCCGAACGTCTACGTACGCATCCATGGACAGTCCGATCTGCAGCGGATGCTGCGCGAGCTCCTTCGGATCGAGCGCGATGCGCACCGGCACGCGCTGCACGATCTTGATCCAGTTGCCGGTCGCATTCTGCGGCGGCAGCAGCGAGAAGGCCGAGCCGGTGCCGGCACCGAAACCGATCACGCGGCCGTGGTACACCACGCTGCTCCCGTAGAGATCCGAGACCAGCCGTACCGGCTGACCGATGCGCATGTCGGCGAGCTGGGACTCCTTGAAGTTCGCATCCACCCAGACCTGGTTCAACGGCACCACCGACATCAGCGACATGCCGGGACCCACGTGCTGGCCAAGCTGCACATCGCGCTTGGCGACGAAGCCCGAGACGGGTGCCGGCAGCACCGTTCGTGCGTAGGTCAGGTAGGCGGCGTGTACTGCGGCAGCGGCGGCCTGCACGGCCGGATTGCTGGCGATGGTGGTGTGATCGACCCACGCCCGGTTGGCCGCGAGCCGCTGCTCGGCGGCCGCGAGCGCTGCACGCGCTGCATTGACCGCATCGAGCGCATGCTGCAGATCCTCGCCCGAAACCGCGCCCGTGCGCGCCAGGCGCGCCCGGCGGGCATAGTCGGATTTCGCCTGGATCAGGGCCGTGCGGCTCACCTGCACATCGGCACGCAGCTCGTCGGTCGTGGCGAACAGGTTGCGCACCCGGCGCACCGTGCTCGCGAGCTGGGCCTCGGCCTTCTGCAGCTTCACTTTGGCGTCAGCCTGATCGAGCTGCACCAGAGGATCGCCGGATTTCACGAACTGCGTATTATTCGCATCGATGGCGACGACCGTGCCGGAAATCCGCGGCGTAATCTGCACCACGTTGCCACTGACGTACGCGTCGTCCGTGTATTCGACGAATCGGGCATAGGTGTACCAGTACACCCCGTAGCCGATACCGGCGAGTAATACGACCACGGAGACCGCGGTCAGCCATCTCGCCCGAGGACTGCTCCAGAGCGAATTCGTCCTGTCTTTGGCACTCGTCATGATGCGTATGCTCCCGGCGGTATCCGCCGAATCCTCGTCTCACTGCCGCGGCGATGTATGCCTAGGCAACTGTCAGCCGCAAAAAACGGCAATGATTCAGCCCGCGTTGTGCAGCATGCGGGCCAGGTAATCTTTCAATCTGCGCGCGTCTTCCAGCTCCATCCCGCGCAGGAAGCGGTTCTGCACCGCCACGGAAATCTCCAGCATGCGCGGATACGCCGCACGCCCCGCCTCGGTGGCTTCGAGATAAATCAGCCGCCGATCCTTCACACAGCGCAACCGGCGCACCAGTCCCTTCTTCTCGAGCCGATCGATCATCCGGGTCATAGCGCCAGCGTCGTAGGACAGCTCCTTGCAGAGGTCGGATGCCGACTTGCGATTTCCCGTCCCCACCAGCCTCACCATCACCACGAACTGCGCCGAGGTCACACCCAGCGCGGACAGGTGATCGTCCGCGGCGAGTTCACGATCGAGTGCCGCGAGCATCTCGACCTTCACGCGGGTCATGAGATACCCGATGCTCTCGCTCGGCTCGTAGGTTTCAACGTCGTAGATATTCCCCAACGCCCGTCTCCGCGCCTATCTCTCGTAAGAGATATCTCCGCATATATCTGCCTAGGCCGATATTGTAGGGGCAGTCACTGCCCATTTCAAGGGCTTGCCTCGGAACGGGCGAGAGGGACGCTCCAGGCGTAAGCGTGGCTGTAACAAAGCTGTGAACGCGCTGTCCCGGAACTGTCACACGGGGCCGCGATGATGCGCGCGCACTGCAGGAGTAGACAGATGAGACCCGATACACACAGCCGGTGGAAGGCGGCCCTCTCGGCCGCAGCACGCCAGACGCTCGCGGAGCGCTGGCGCAATACCGTTCACGCCCTGCGCGTCGCCGAACTCGAATACCGCGCCCTGTACTCGGCGCATGAGGTCGACATCCAGGCGCTGCGCAAGACCGCCCAGCGCATCCACGATCTGACGCAGCTGCGCACGGTACTCGCCGGAGAAATCGGCGGCAAGCCGGCCTGAACGGCCGGCTTGCCGCCTGCGCTCAGTAGCCTGCCGCCAAGCCGGCCGGGCTGCGCCGATCGTTCGCGCCCTCGAGCAACTGGGTGTGCGGGTTGACCAGGATCGCCTCATCGGCGCCCCAGAACTTAATCTGCTTGAACTCGTACCCCATCCGCATGAGGCGCTGCTTGACTGACGGGCGCATCAGTCCCGGCTGCACGAATACGGCCTCTGGATACCATTGCTGGTGCATACGCGGTGCATCCACCGCCTGCTGCATATTCATGCCGAAATCGACGACATTCAGGATGCTCTCGAGCACGCTCGAGATGATCGTCGACCCGCCGGGCGCTCCCGTCACCATGAACAGCCGCTTGCCGCGCAGCACCAGGGTCGGGGTCATCGAACTGAGAGGCCGCTTGCCCGGCTCAATCGCGTTCACTTTGCCCTGAACAAGGCCAAAGGAGTTCGGCGCGCCCGGCTTGGACGTGAAATCGTCCATCTCGTTGTTGAGGAAAAATCCAGTATCTCCTGCGATTTGCCCGAGGCCGAACAGATAGTTGATGGTGTACGTCACCGCCACAGCGTTTCCGTGCCGATCCACGACCGAGTAACTGGTCGTGTCGGTACCCTCGGTGGCGCTCAGATTTCCCTTGATCTCGGCCGAGGGTGTGGCGGCATCCGGTCTGATGCTCGCACGCAATTTCGCCACATGCCGCGCCGACAACAGCCAGCGGATCGGGTTGTGCACAAACGCCGGATCGCCGAGATAGGAGTTGCGGTCGGCGAACGCGCGCCGCTCGGCCTCTGCCAGATAGTGGATGCTCATAACTGAGCCATAGCCCCACTTGGAGAACGGATATGGCTCGATGATCTTCAGAATCTCGCAGATCGTCACGCCCCCAGAACTCGGCGGCGGAGCGGATACGACCGTAAACCCGCGATAGCTGCACTCGACAGGATCGGCCCATTGCACCGTGTAGTCCCTGAAGTCCTTCATCGACAGGATACCGTGGTGCGCGCGGCTTGCCGCAACTACCGCCCGGGCAATCGGTCCACGATAAAACGCGCGATCGCCGTCGCGGGAGATCAGTTCGAGCGTTCGCGCAAGCTGCGGTTGGCGCAGCCGCTGGCCGGCCACGTACGGTTTGCCGTGATTCAGGAAGATCGCCGCGACGTTCGGGTGCCTGGCGAATTCCTGCTTGGCGTATCCGGTGATGTGCGTATCCAGGATCTTGACATCACCCTGATCGAGCACGTAGCCGTCGCGCGCCAGGCGAATCGCCGGAGCCATGACCTGCTGCCGGCTCATGGTGCCGTATTTGTGCAGCGCCGCATCCAGGCCCATGACCGTTCCGGGAACACCAACGGAGAGCCACGTCTTCGTGCTCCGTCCCGGAACCACATTGCCCGCAGCATTCTGATACATCGTCGGCGTCGCCTTCAGCGGCGCCTTCTCCCGGAAATCGAGAAATACGTTGCGGCCGCTCGCGAGATGAATGGTCATGAACCCGCCGCCGCCGATGTTACCGCAGCACGGGTGCACCACCGCGAGCGCATAGCCCACGGCGACAGCCGCGTCGATCGCGTTGCCACCCTCCTTGAGGATCTGAACCCCAACCTCCGTAGCCAAGTGCTGCGAAGTGACCACCATGGCGTGTCGCGCCAGCACCGGCCGGTCATGCGCCAGCGCGGCCACCGTCGCCGGTGGCGCGCTCGAGTCCAGCGCCCGAACCGGAATCACATTCCTCACGCCCGCCGTCGCAGCGACCGATGAGGCCGC
>JAKADE010000167.1:5877-6569 GCA_021820785.1 Pseudomonadota bacterium | reverse complement strand
ATGACACCGCCTGCGCCTTGTAATCGGCTGTATATTGACCACGAACCTGACGTTCCATAGGGACCTCCAACTGGTGGGTTTAATCCACCCATTAGGGGTCCGTCAACGGGGGACCATTTCACTTGCGCTCGCGCGCCAAGTCGAGCAGGCGACGCGGTGTTCCCTGCCACAAAAGGCCGGAGAGGACCGTATTGGTGTCAGCGACGATCCGCATCGCGAGCACGGCGTGCGGCTCGGGCAGCTTCGATCTCGGCTTGCACGTCCTGCGGGGATTCCGGCGGCGGGTTCAGCGCATCGAGCTTTGCGAAGGCCTCACCCAGCCGTCGAGCGGCATCGTCGCGGTCACGTTCACGTCGGGCCTTGAGGAAATCCACGAAGTCCTCGACCTCGGCGCGCTGCTGGGGAGCGAGCGAGTTAAGCTTCTCGATGAGCACTTGATCGGTGCGTGCGTTCATGGCATCACTCTGCCTTAACTGGCCCTGGAAATAAACGCTCCGATCGTGGGCAGGAGGGCCCGAGCGTAGGACGCGGATGGCTTCACCCTCATAGGTCGGATTTCAGCAGTACCGGCAGTCATACCCGACCAGAGCGTCGGTGTGCCAGGAATGTGCCGGGGACAGGCGGGTTTTGGGCAGGGCAAGCGCTGCAAGTGATTGATTCATAAGCCCGTGTATGGTCGGTCCCCAGCTGAA
>JAKADE010000167.1:0-5867 GCA_021820785.1 Pseudomonadota bacterium | reverse complement strand
AAAATCCGCGTGTCGGTGGTTCGTTCGCCCCTGGCCACTGGCCCTTCAGAACCAATAAGAACTGTCTTGTGCAGGCAGTTTGGTCAGTCCACAACACACGGACTGCCGCTATGCCTGCGATTGTCATCGAAGCACGCGTTCGTTGGTGCCTTACCTGCCGCCGCAGCTACCGCCACCTCGTCGCCCTGATGGGGAGCGGGGCCTTCGCGACAGCCACACGACCTTCGCGCTTTGTGTGTTTCGTCCGTGCCAGAATGCGAGCCGTGGTGGAGCCGACGGGCGATGCCTCTGGGTTCATTCCGGAGGACGCGCGAGACCTTTATCTCTGGCGCTGATCGTTGTACTCCGCAACCTCTCGGCAATCTCTTCAGTCCTCAGTATCCGACGGCGTCGGCCGGGTGATCGCCAGCCCTGCCTGCACCCGGCCGGAATGGCGCGATTTGAAATCGGAGTGCGCCTGCATGCGCACCAACGGCCGGAATAGAGTCTTTATGCCTGCGGGTTGACTGATGCCGGCCGATGGCCTGCTCCAAGATCACAGCAATCCGCTTGCGGCCACACCGACGCCGACCAGAGCAGAGAGCATGGCCCCCCAGAAGAGCCATGTCCTGCGAGTCAGTACCGTGATCGACGCAAGCGCCACGGCAATCTGGATGAGCGTCATGCCCAGCGCCATGCGCTCGTGCGGGCGCAGCACACGCTCGGACCGTTCGTTGAATGCCAGGGATTGGCGCTGAAGACGCACGGCGGTTTCCATGATCTTCGTCTTCTTCGAGGCTTCGTGTTTGGCCCGTGCGAGCAGTTTCGCGCGCTGTTGCGCGTTGCCCGCAATGCTCGCCATATCCTCCGCGATGTGTTGCTTTATCGAGCTCGCCTGGTAGAACGCCCACTGGTCCGAGGCCTGAGCTTGTTTGCGGATGCTCTCGTTCTTCAAGAACATTGCCTGGTTCTGGTTGGCGCCAGACTGATAGCTGAGGATCGCGCCGATCGTTGCCAGAATTGCTGTCACCAGTGCAATCCGCTGCGCGAGTCTGTCATGTGTGGCGTGATGCTCGACCAGCGCCTCGTGCGGTGACGGTACTTCGAAGCCGTGTTCAGTCATGGTGACCCTTTTGCAGATCCGATGCGCGCATCCGCCTCTGGGCGGGCGCGTGATGCTACTGCGGACTATTATCATGCGCACCTGCAGGCCGTGGGAAGTCCTGAGGCGTCTCCGGTGACGTCCAATCGATCAATTAGTGTGTCCGCGGATCCGCGGAATCACATCGCAACGCGGCGCAGATCGCTGCCACCTTTGACGACGCTACAGGTGAGCCGCTACCTCGCAACCCCAGGACTGGATTTGTATTTTGATCTGAAGCGTCGTGTGGCAGCGTGTGGGTGGTGCGCCAAAATTCGTTGATATCGATTCTATTCTCATTCTGGATAAAACACCGGTATTCCCTGGAGTGCCCGCTTCGTGTGCCGGTGCCTTTGGATTTTCCAGGAGGGTGACTGATTATTTGGGCTGAACGTGAGAGGCGGTTCTACCGAGTCCTTGCCTCAACCGATCCGTACTCCGGTCGGCGATGATGCGCCGATGCTTGTGGCTTCGTGATCCGCTCTGGAGTGGCTATTTGGTCACCGCCACGTCACCCCGGGGAACGCTCTGATTCGCAGGGCAGTCAGCCGGAAGAGTTTCTGTGCTATGGATCTCGGCTCAGTTCAAGGTCCGTCAGTCTGGATTCCATGGAGAGAGATGCAAGGTCCTGACTTGAAAGAGCAACGCCTTGCGACCGTAGTCGATGGTGACGCTCGAGAAGGCGCGCAGGCAATTCATGCCGATGAGGAGCGCGGGTGTGTTGCTGAGCCCCCACAAGGAGAACACGGGCAGGTCGGCAATGACGATGGGCGCGCTGGTCAGGGTCAACCCGGGCAGCCGGACCGTATCAATCAGGATGACCCTACCGAGGATTGATCCTCCCGTGATTCCCGATAGCTCTACGGTGGCGAGGGGCACTGGAGGCGACTTGCGTCGCTGCAAGTCCGCATACAATGAGGAGTTGCACACCGAGACCTCCGCGCCGCTGTCGATGAAAGCAGTGGTGCGACAGCCATCGGCGTAGCAGTCGGTCGATCTCAGTCGGCCCGAGTCTCCATCTGCGCGGATTCGGATCTGCTCATCGCGTGCCCACAGCGTCGAGAAGAGCCTTTCAGACTCCTCGATCCGCAGCGTATTGGTCTTGAAATCGAAGATCACCCGATGTCCGTCGAGCACATCGAGGCCGAGATATCCGTCCGCTTCGAGCATTGCGCCCGGCAGAACCGGAAGCCTGAGGTCTTTGCAGATGACGCTCCCGGCAGCGAGTCGGTCAACCTTTACCTCCGAGGTCTTCCGGGCCAGGATGATTCCTTGAAGCAGGACCGGCGGACAGAGCGGCAATTCGAGACGCGTGGCGATTTCCGTTGCGAGAACCGACCGTAGCGCGCCGGTGTCGACCAGGAAGCGATAGGGGCCGTGGTTATTCACATACACGGGTGTCGTCAAGCGGGCCACTTGCACGTGGCTCGTTGCGCCGGATCGATTCTCACGTGATCGGTCCGTATGCCTGCGTGCGTTGGTCGATGATTGCGGTAAGGCGGCGGAGGCCCGTGCCCGCGACAGTGCGGATACCAGCAACAGAGGCGCCAGACCGTTCGCGATGAATTGTCGCCGCGTCCACGCTCCATCCGGCGTTTCAATGCCGGTGACCAGGGCTCGACTGCCGCACGTGAGATCCACCTGAACGCAGGCCGCGGACGCCTCTGGCGAGCGTGTGTGCTGAACCATTATCAAGGTACCGCCTGATCCGGAGTTGAGTCGAGCCGCAGCGGGTTGACATAGATCGATTCGCATATATACTACACCAAATGGTAAAGTGTAGTGAGTCTCGTCTTAACCTCATATTCTCTGCGCTCAGCGATCCGACCCGGCGCTCGATTTTGGCCAGGCTTGAGAAGGAGCCGAGGCTCTCGATTAGCGAGTTGGCCGAGCCCTTTGCCATAACGTTGCCTGCGGTGTTGAAGCATTTGGACATCCTGTGCGAAACCGGCCTCATCCGCCGCGCCAAGACGGGGCGGACGGTCTGGATCGAGATCGAGCCCGGCTCAATGAGAGTTGCCACGGACTGGCTGGAGCGCCATCGTCGCTTCTGGTCGACCAGTCTCGATCGGTTGGTGGGTTACGCCGAAGCGAAGGAACGAGAGGCAGAGGGCGAAGACAAATGACGCAAGCTGTTCTGGTACGTCGAATCGCCGCACGACCGGCCATTGTCTTCGACGCTCTGGTGACCGCGGAAGGTATGGCGTCCTGGTGGGGACCGGATGACTTGCCGGTGCTGTCCGCAATGGCAGAGCCGCGGGTAAACGGCGTGTTTCGTGTGCGTTTCTGCCGTTTCGACGGCAGCGAGCACGAATGTACCGGAGAGTTTCTCGAGATCGAAAGACCTGATCGAATCGTCATGAGCTGGCGGTGGGATGAGGGCGGTGACGCGGTTGAGGCGGGCAACACGTCGCGACTCGAATTCATACTGCGTGCCATCGATACGGGTACCGAACTGACGCTCATACATTCAGCGCTGCGCACCGAGGCAGCTGCACGCTCTCATGCTGGCGGTTGGGCGGGAGCTCTTGAGAAGCTTCTGCGTCGCTACCCGCAGCCCCGATCCGCCCCGAGAGTTTGAATCGTGATCATCACGACCCGCTGCGCGGTAGCTCATGTCCAGGCGCGTTAAGCTTCGGCGGGGTTGCGCCGGATTATTCGTGCTGTCGCTGGCTGTCATCGCGATGCGTTCAGTCTGGGCGGGCCCCGGGAGCGCGGCTTCCGCGGCGCGTATCGCGGCTTATCTCATGGCCAGCGAGACACGGGAAATCGCACTGGCTCGAAGCGCGGCGCCGCACTCGGTCTCTGCGCGTGCGACGGTCATGGTGCTCAGTTCGGGTGGCTACGTCATCGCGGCGAAGGGAGTCAACAGCTTCGTCTGTCTCGTCGCGAGGTCGTGGGACTACCCTCCCGAGGCCCACAGTGCTCTGTTCTGGGACCCCAAGTTCAGGGCCCCGGACTGTTACAACGCTGCGGCTCAACGCTCGGTGCTCCGTCTCTATCTGATGAAGACGCGATGGGTGCTTGCCGGGGCATCGCGCCATGAGATCAGCGATCGTGAGAAGACCGCGTGGGCCAAGGGCCGCATTGAGGAGCCGTTGCCAGGCGCCATGTCCTACATGATGTCCCGGCGGGGGCGCGGGATCGGCGGGGAGCCGGGACCGTGGCGGCCACATCTGATGTTCTATTTTCCCCGGGTGCTCATGCCGCACTGGGGTGCCAATCTGCCGGGCAATCCCGTGTTCGCCCAAGCCGGTCACCACATTGCCGTATTCGTCGTTCTGGTGCCGGTCTGGTCCGGTGGAGCACCGGCCCCCAGCTATCACTGAGCGGCAGGGGTGTGCGCCCGAGCACCCCCGTGCCCTCTGGAAACCCCGCCCACAATCCGCTGGAATACCCGCGGGGCTTCGGGGAGACTGAGGGATGAGATTCATTCACACGGCGGACTGGCAGCTCGGATTGAAGCTGCGCTACGTGAGTCCGGAGCGGGCCGCACAGTTGCGGCTGCTGCGGTTTCAGACCGTGCGCGCCATCGGTGCCCTCGCACGGGAATTGCGCGCCGATGCGGTCCTCGTCGCCGGCGATGTCCTCGATGACAACGCGCTCGGCCGCGATGCGCTGCAGCAGACCGCCGATGCGCTTACGAGCTTCGGAGACATTCCGGTCGGACTGCTGCCGGGGAATCACGACGCAGCGACAGACGACGGTGCTCTGCGCCGGCTCGAGCTGCCCCGGAATGTCCGTCTCCTGGTCACCCGGGAGCCGTTGCGGTTCGGTGAGGCTCTGGTCTATCCCTGCCCCTTGTTTCGCCGGCACGAAACGGAAGACCCGACGGGGTGGCTGCCGGAGCGGGTTGCCGGCGAGGGCATCCGGATCGCCGTGGCGCACGGCGGCGTCATCAATTTCTCCAGCGACGCCGAGAGCACCGTGCCGAATCTCATCGACGCGGATCGGGTGATCGCGAAGGGCTTTGACTACCTGGCCCTCGGGGACTGGCACGGAACGTTCCGCTACAACGCGCGAGCGTGGTACCCCGGCGCCCCGGAACCGACCCGGTTCAAGGAGATGGAGCCGGGGGCGGTTCTGGTGGTGGACATCGACGCACCGGGCAGCGAACCGCGCGTGCAGCGGCGCCAAGTCGCCCAGACGCATTGGCTGACCCTGGATCGGGAAATCACCGACGATGCACAGGTTCCCGAACTGCGCACGGAACTCGAAGCCCTGCCCGATCGCTCCCAGACCTTGGTGCATCTGCACGTCCGGGGCACGGTCTCCATGGCGGCGCGGGATGCGCTCGACGCACTCGTTGAGGAATACGGCGAGCGGCTCGCCCACCTCGATGCCGATCTGGATGCGCTGGTCGCGCAGCCTCGCGCGGAGGACCTGGCGGCCCTGACGGGTGAGGGGTTCATGGCGGCGGCCATCCAGCGCCTGCAGTCCGGAGCGGACACGGCCGATGCGGATGCTCTGCAGTTACTCTACCGGCTGCAGCGAGAGGCCTCCGATGCGGCTCCTTGAAGTCGAAGTGCGTCACTGGCGAGGCCTCACGCGCTCCCTCGCGCCGCTCTCGCCCCGGCTCAACCTCGTGCTCGGCCCCAACGAAGCGGGCAAGAGCCGGCTGTTCCAGGCCATTCAGTTCGCGCTGTTCGAATCGCACAAGGGCGCGGCTCAGCACAAACAGCGGCTGCAGAGCTGGAGCGCCTCGGAGGCTCCATCGGTGCGGCTGGCATTCGAGGTCGAGGGCCGT
>JAKADE010000166.1 GCA_021820785.1 Pseudomonadota bacterium | reverse complement strand
GTCGCATCTGCACCTGAATCTCTCCAGCAGCCTGCATCTGTCGAACATCGTATGGCTGCGCTTCGGCAAGGTGGTGCACTACCGCTCGAACAATTTCATCCTGCCGAGCAATCCGCTGTTCTCGCAGTATGGCGGCGGAGTGCAGTCGAGCTTGCCGAGTAATCCGCTGCTGAATTACTCCGGTGCGACCAACGTCGAGCATTACATCGAGCATTCCAAGACGTTCGGTGATCGTCTCGCGTTCACGCAGGACTTCAGCAGCATGGATACGCTGAAATACGGCGGATACATGATCTTCTCCCGAGCCAAGAGTGACTACCAGGGCTATTCGGATTTCGATGGCAGTTCGCTCGCGCAGCCGGAGCAGACGTTTTACAACACCACGAACAACATCTACTGGGCGGCGTTCGTGCAGGACGATTTCAGGCCCATACCGCGTCTGAAGATCGTCCCTGGATTCCGCGTCGTCGGGTTCATTACCGACTTCTCGAACCTGAGTCCGCAGCAATTCTGTACGGAATACCAGAACAGTCCCCAGGTCGTGGCGTCCTGTCAGGCTGGCACCATGAACGGGGATTTTGGTGGCGGCGGAAGCATCACGACGAACAGCGGCCAGACGATCAATTTCGGCGGATTCGATACCGTGCCGGATGAAAATACCGATAATGTTCGTTATGAGCCCTCAATCGGCGTGAACTACGAGGCGCTTCGTGATCTGAATCTCTTCGCGAATTTCTCGATCACTCGTCATAACCCGAGTTCCGGAAATCTGGATACGTACCCCCTGAATCTGCAAACCCTCAAGCCGGCCAAGGCGGAAACGTACGATTTTGGGGCGCGGTTCGCTGCGCTGCGCTTCGGAGGGATGCGCAATGTCTACGCGTCGCTCGATTTCTTCCACATTCGTCTGAGCAACGAGACGATCACTTACAACAAGGGCGCGAGTCCGATTGTCTACTTCGGCTACGGTTCAGCGGAATACAAGGGTGTCGATTTCTCGCTGCACACGACGTTCAATCGTCATTGGAGCGGGTTCGCGAACTTCGGCTACCTGAAGGACAAGTGGATCGAGTTCCAGGATCCGAGCAGCGGCACTACGGCCTATGGCCTGCCGATCTCGAATTCTCCTGAGGATACTCTGACGGCTGGCGTGACCTACCGGTTCTGGCTGCCGGTGGGCCGGATGCATGCGACGTTGTGGGATCAGTACGTCGGGAAGCGCTACCTGTTCGACAAGAACGCAGGAACGCCGACCAATCTGTCGATGCCCGCGTACGATCTGATCAATCTCTCGCTGACCGCCAAGACACACCTGTTCGTCGGATCGATGCCGGGAGTGAAGAGCACTAACTTCTCGGTTCAAGTGCTCAATGCCGCGAACAAGGAGTACAACTCCACCGAATACGTGAGTTCCGGTGGATATTTCCAGACGTCTTACGGTGGTTACATTATTGCCAATCCTGGTGCGCCGCGGCTGGTGTACGGATCGATTACGCTGAAGTTCTGAGGTTGCGTGAGTTGAGCAAGGCCGGTCCCGCGCAATGCGGGCGGCGACGGTGACTGAGGCGCGCAGGGACGCGCGCCGCCTGAGAGACGCAGTTGGCGTACCGTGGCCCGCCGATTTTTGGCGCCGAACGTGGACCACTGCAGTGCTTGCATATGGCGAGCGATTCTTCGCCCGAGAGCGTGCACGTCGGTGCGAATGGCGATGGTGCCGCGGCGATTCCGATGATATGGGTTGAGGTCGTCGAGTCCCAGGGTCTCGAAGGCGCAACCGCCGGTTCAGGTGCGCACCGATGAAGGGCAGGAACAGCCCGCCGCGGAAGCGAGCCGGGGGAGCGGTGATGCACCGAACCGCATATGTCAAAGGAGGCCTTGGGGTATCGGGCCACATTGCCGGGTTGTGATCTTCGTCTCCGTCTCGCACGACAGCGTCGTATATCTAGGACGCTAGGTAAATCAGATGCGTGACGACTCAGCACCGAATCGAGTGGCGCGGCGCGATGGGCTCGCGGGCGCCGGCCCTGCGAGCAATCATTGCGACGGGTGGGCACGCTGCGGAGGGATCCGATGATGTTCGCGGCGGTTGGGGGCGGCGTGGTTGCGCTGGCATTTGCCGCCATCACCTTCATTCGACACGGGCGTCCCGTGGGCGACGTTCCGCTCAGCGGCCACGAGCTATTCGCCGCCACCCCGGATGCGCTGCTCGTCCTTGATCGTCACGGGCGAATCGTGCAGGCCAATCCGCTTGCCGCGCAGCTGTTCGGCTGGAGTGCGGGGGCGCTGGTCGGAGAATCTATCGAGCGGTTGGTGCCCGGCTTTCGGGACGAATGCGAGGCTGCGCACCGCGAGGGGCGAGGTCGGGTCGGCGCCGCGGAATGCGGGCGAGTGATGCTCGGAACGCGCTGCGACGGCCGGGAGTTTCCGCTCGAGATCAGCCTGAGCATGCTGTCCTCCGGAGCGCTGATTGCAGCGGTTCGCGATCACACCGAGGTGCGTGCGCAACTCGAGCAGAACCTGTTCCTGAATCGGATGTACTCCACGCTGGCCGAGACTAACCAGCTGATCGCGCGCTGTGAGAGCGAGGCGGAGCTGTTCGATCGGGTCTGCCAGATCGCGGTGCGCTTCGGAGAGTTGCGCTTGGCCTGGATCGGCCAGTCCGATCCGGCCTCAGGGCGGATCAAGCCGCTGGCGCGCTGCAGCGCCTCGCGGCAGTTCGAGCGGTATTTGAATGATTTGTCGGTGCACGCCAGCGCGAGCCGCCCCGAGGGACGCGGGCCGGTTGGAGTCGCTTGGCGCGAAGGGCATGCCGTGTTCGTGCAGGACTTCCGCCGAGATCCGCGCATGGCACCGTGGCGCACCGAAGGCGCGCCGGTATTGTGGGGCTCGTGTGCGGCACTGCCGCTGCGCCGCGGCGGAGCGGTCTACGCGCTGCTCGTGCTGTACGACACGCAGCCGGAGGCATTCACCGACAAGATCCGCGATCTGCTCGAGCGCATGGTCGTCGATATCGAATACGCGCTCGATCGGATCGAGCTGCGCGCCGAACGGGAGCGCGCTGCGCAGGAACTGCATGTCGCGGCGCTCGCCTTCGAGTCGAGCGGCGCGATGCTCGTGACGGATGCGGCAGGGCGGCTGATTCGGGTCAATGAAGCGCTGCGCATGATGAGCGGTTACGGTCCGGACGAACTGCTCGGCCAGGAATTACCGGTATTGTGCGCCGCCTCGCTGCCGCCGCTCGGGGAACTGCTCGCCCAGGTGCGCGTGTCCGCGCGCTGGCAGGGAGAGATCTGGGCTCGGCGCAAGAACGGTGAGGAGTACCCGGTGTGGCTCTCGCTCACTGGAGTGCGCGGCGAGGATGGACGCTGGACGCACTACATCGCCGCGCTGACCGATCTGTCCGACCAGAAAGACTCCGAGCAGCGCATCTCGCGTCTGCTGAACTTCGATGCACTCACCGGGCTGCCGAACCGGCGCTTCATGCTCGATCGGCTGCGTTCGGCCGTACAGTGGGCCGAGCACGCGGGCGGTCACGGCGCGGCGCTGCTGATCGGACTGGACAAGTTTCAGGCCGTCAATGACATGCTCGGGCATCAGGCGGGCGACATCTTGCTGCAGCAGACCGCCGAGCGGCTGCGCGCGGCAGTTCCGGGGGAGGATCTGGTCGGGCGCGTCGGCGGGGACGAGTTCCTGCTGGTGCTCGAGGATCTCGGCGCCGATGCCGCGCGCGCCGATGCGGCCGCGGGTCGGACCGCCGAGGATCTGCTCGCCACGATCCTGCAGCCGCATCTGATCGGCGGGCAGATGGTTTCGTGCTCGGCGAGCATCGGGATCGCGCCGTGGGGTGGACAGGCCGGGGCGGGGTTCAACGAGCTGCTCAAGCGCGCCGACGTGGCGCTGCATGCCGCCAAGGATGCCGGGCGCAACGCGGTGCGACTGTTCTCTCCGGGGATGCAACTGGCGCTCGAACGGCGGTCGCGGCTGGAGTCACGCCTGCGTCATGAGTTCAGCACCGATCAGCTCGAGCTGTATTTCCAGCGGCGTGTCGATCTGCACGGCACGACCCACGGCGCCGAGGCGCTGTTGCGCTGGAATGATCCGCAGCGTGGTGTGGTCTCGCCGCTCGAACTGATCCCGCTCGCCGAGGAGATCGGCCTGATTCACGAGATCGGCCGCTGGGCGCTCGGACGTGCCTGCCGGCAGCTGCGCGAGTGGTCGCGTCCGGGCAATCCGGCGCGCGGGCTCAAAGTGGCGGTTAACATCAGCCCCAAGCAGCTCGCTGCCGAGCACTTCGTCGCCGAGGTCAGTGACATCATCGCCCGGACCGGCATCGATCCGGGCCTGCTCGAGCTGGAAATCACTGAAGGATTGCCGATCCATGACATGGATGACGTGATTCCCAAGATGCATGCCCTGCGCCGGCTAGGCGTCAGCTTTGCGATCGACGATTTTGGCATCGGCTATTCGTCACTCTCCTACCTGCGCCAGCTGCCGATCAGTATCCTGAAAATCGATCGCAGCTTCGTCACCGGCATGTCCCATCCGGGCGGGGAGACGCTCGTACATACGATCGTGCAGATGGCGCGCAGCCTCGCCCTCGAGGTGATCGCCGAGGGCGTCGAGACGCAGTGGCAGTGGGACACCCTCATTCGCCAGGGCTGCGATCAGTACCAGGGCTACCTGTTCGGGCGGCCGGTGCCCATCGAGGCGTTCGACCGGGATCTGATCGCGATCACCGCCGCCTGAGCGGCGAGGTGTGACGCTCGTCACGGCGCGGCAGCCCCGTGGCGCCCGGCGCTGCGGCCTGACCGCGATCTGGTCGATACCTCTCGGAGAGAAACCTCCGTTACGCTGCCGTCCATGTTGCAGGAGATTCCGACGTCCGCACCCGAATGTGACCCCGCCGAGGGGGCGTTCTACGCCTATGTCGGCTGGGCGCGCAGCCTTCTCGGGCAGCTGCAGGGGATCTGCGTGCTCGATGGCGTGCTCGGCGTCCTGGAGTCCTGGGGTGAGCTGCAGGCAGCGCCGTGCGCCGCACGGATGCGCGATCTGGGGTGGCTGACGGGCGGTCCGCTCGAGCCCGTTCGGGAGGTCCGCGCGGGTGTGCAGCAGGTGCTGCTGCCGCTGGCCTCGGCCGACGGGGAGCTGCTGGGCGCGTTGGCGCTGTCGTGCGCCTGCGCGCACCCTGAGCAGGCGCCAGATCCCGTCGCGGCGCTGCAGCCGCTCACGGGATGCCTGCGTCGGCAGCTCGAGGAAGATCAGGCGCGCAAGACGGCGCTACAGCTGCTCACCGAGCGCACTGCGGATCTGCAGTGGCTGCTCGAATTACCCGGCCCGGCGCAGCAGGCGCCCGGCGGTCGCTCGTGCCTCCATGCGCTGCTCACCGCAGCCACCACCCGCATGCGCAGCGCCCTCGGCGTTCTGTACCTGCCTGATAACCACCTTTCCCTGCTGCAGTCCGGCGCGGCGATCCCTGACGAGGAGTGTGCCGAGTTGTGGCAGCGCTCCCGCGTGCAGATGAGCGCCTGGGTGCGGCAGAAGCGCCGGCCACTGGTGCTCAACGGCCGAGGCGGCGCCGTTGCGCCGCGCTGCAAGATTCTGCTCGCGCCGATCGCTGCGGATTCCGGTCCGGTGCTCGGCGTGCTCGCTTTCTTCCGTCCGTCCGATGCGACGGACTTCCGCCAGCGTCATCTGCTGCTTGCCGGACACCTCGGCCGTCTGGCGGCAGGGATCGTCGACTCGCAATTTGACAGCGTCACCGGACTGTACACCCGCGAGGGTCTGGAGCAGGTTTACTCGCGCGTCCTCGGTGCGGCCAACGACGGCTGCCACAGCGTGCTGTACCTCGACGTCGATCAGATGCATGTGGTCAACGAGCTGTACGGTTTCGAAATCGGTAACGAACTGCTGGTGCGCGTCGCCGATCTGCTGGCTCCGCCGCAACTGCCGGACACTGCGCTCGCAGCGCGCATCGCCGCGGACCGCTTCGCGGTACTGCTGCCTGATACCGACACTCCGGTGGCGGCCGTGCTCGTCCAGCAGCTGCAGGAGCGGATCTGCCGCCTCGCGATCGGGCCGGTGGACAACCCCATCGACGTGTCCGTCAGCGGTGGCGTGGCGGCGCTGCTGATGCTGCCGCAGGGTTTGGCGCGGGCGCTCGCGGCTGCGGAACTCGCGTGCAAGACGGCCAAGAAACGGGGCCGCAACCGCCTCAAGGTCGATACGTGCGATGACGGAACCATGCTGCGCCGGCATGTCGATGCAGTGACGGTCGGGCAGCTGCGTGCGGCGCTGAAGTCCGACCAGCTGCTGCTCTATGCACAGCGCATCGAGCCGCTGCGCAACCCGAACCTGCCGGGTGGGTACGAGGTCCTGGTCCGTCTCAACGATCCGACCGAGGGCGTCGTGCTGCCCGGCAGTCTCGTCGCCGTCGCAGAGCGCTACCAGATGCTGCCGGCGATCGACCGTTGGGTGGTGCGCAAGACGCTGCAGACGCTCGCCGCGCACCGTGCGGTGCTCGAGACGAGCGGCATCGGCATTTCGATCAATCTCTCCGGGCAGTCGATCGGTGATGAGAC
>JAKADE010000165.1 GCA_021820785.1 Pseudomonadota bacterium | reverse complement strand
GAACGGCTGGCGCAGGTGGCTGGCCGTGCGAGCGCATCCAGCGCATGCTGAAGCTCGTGATGATGGAATTTGCGTAGCCGAGAATGATGAGCGCCGTGTTCGAATCGCGGCCATCAACGATCAGTTGTACTGGAGCGGGCCGGTGCGTGAGCAGATCTCGAGTGAAGCGCCGGTCGATGGACAAGACGAGGTCGACTTTACGCGAGTCGATCAACGGGTTGATCTGCCGAGCGCTCTTCAGTGAGGCAACCTGCTCGAAGATATGCGACCCGAGGAACTGGGCGACGAGGTCGCGAGAGGCCTGGCTGTGATCCTGGTCATAGACCGCGATGGGGACGCGGTTGAGATCGAAAGTCGCGGCGTAACCGAACACGATGAGCTGCAGCAGCGGCGGAACGACCAGGACCATCCGGCTCTTGGGGTCCTTCAGGACCGCCAGCAGCTCCTTGATGATGAGCGCGAATACGGCTCGCCACATGGCCTTCAGTCCAGACGCTTGCGTGCGCCGAGGCGTGCGGCGCCGAGAAATACGAGAGCCATGATCAAAAGGGCGAATGCGTTCGGCAGGATCACCGACCAGACGTCGCCGGCCAGAAACTCGCTCTGCAGGATCGCCACGAAGTAGCGGGCCGCGACGATATGCGTGATCAGCTGGACCGCCCGAGGCATGCTGCCGATGTCGAATACGAAGCCCGACAAGATGAATGCTGGCAGGAAGGTCACGATCACGGCGACCTGCCCCGCGACGAACTGGTTGCGGGCGATGCTTGAGATGAGAAGTCCCATTCCGAGGGCAGCGAGCAAGAAAAGGGCTGATGCGCCGGTCAGCACCAGGAGCGACCCGCGGAACGGCACACCAAACAATGTCACTGCGAGAACGAGCGTCGCGAGCATGCCGCCCATCCCGAGCACGAAGTAGGGCAGCAGCTTGGCGAGCAGGATCTCCCGAATGGTCGCTCGCGTCACCATGAGCGCCTCGAGAGTCCCACGCTCCCACTCTCGTGCGATGACCAGGGCGGTGAGCAGCGCCCCGGTGAGCGTCATGACGATCGCGATGAGACCGGGGACCAGATAGTCGCGACTGCTTACAGCGGGGTTGAAGCGTACGCGCGGCTGAACTTCGATGGGCAGCCCGGTGGGCTTCCCCTGCGCTCGGCTGCGCGCTGTCAGCCAGGTCGCCCAGGTCTGCTGCAGGTAACCCTCGATGAGACGGGCGGTATTCGCATCGACCCCGTTGACGATTACGCCAATCGGTGCATCACCCTGCGAGGAGAGCTGGCGCGCGAAGTTCGCGCGCAGCCAGATGATGCCGCTGACCTCGCGCGCATCGAAAGCGCGATCCGCAGCCTGACTCGTATTGAAAGTCCGAGTCGTGAAATAGGGTGTGCCGCCGAGCTCGGACACGAAGCTCTGGGTGATCGCGTCCGGTTGCTCGATGACCAACGCAAGAGGAACGTGGTGCGGATCGAGCGTGACGCCGTAGCCGAAGATCACGAGCAATATCGCGGGCAGCAGAAACGCGATCGCGAGCGCCGAGGGGTCACGCACGATCTGCAGCGCCTCCTTGCGCAGCAGTCCGGCGAGACGCTCGGTGGAATGCCTCATGCGGCCTTCGGCTCTGCGGCCGCCTCCAGCAGAGCGATGAAGGCATCTTCCATGGTTGGTTGCGGGTGCTGCGCAGTGCGGGCGTGTTCCTTCAGACTCTCCGGATCGCCCGCGGCAAGTACTCTGCCTTGCGCCAGGATGGCGAGACGGTCGCAGTACTCCGCCTCCTCCATGAAATGCGTGGTCACCAGTACCGTAACGCCCGACTCGGCGAGCGAGTTGATTCGCCGCCAGAACTCGCGGCGCGCGAGTGGATCGACGCCCGAGGTGGGCTCGTCGAGAAAGAGGATCTCGGGCTCGTGCATCAGAGCGCAGGCGAGCGCGAGCCGCTGCTTGTAGCCGAGCGGCAGATCGCGGCTGACCACATCGATGTACGGGCCGAGCGCGAACTCCTGGAGCGCCCAGGCGATGCGTGTGCGGCGATGCGCATCGCGCAGCCGGTAGGCGCTTGCGAAGAAGCTCAGGTTCTCGGCGACCGAGAGGTCAGCGTAGAGCGAGAACTTCTGCGCCATGTAGCCGATACGGCCACGCGCGGAGGCGGCCGCGTGGCGCAGATCGTATCCGGCCACTCGCAGAGTCCCGTCCGAGGCGGGCAGCAGGCCACAGAGCATCCGGAAGGTGGTCGACTTGCCCGCGCCGTTTGCACCCAGCAGACCGAAGATCTCCCCGCGGCGTACCTCGAACGAAATCGCATCGACGGCAACGAAGTCTCCGAAACGGCGCGTCAGTCGGTCGGCGAGGATAATCGGCCCGTCCGCAGCCGATGCTCCTTGCTGGTGAGGTGGGCGGGTGTCGCTCACGCTGCCCATTCCCGGGATCTCGTCGCGTTCGCCGGCGTGTGCCGTGGCCGGAACAGATGCGGGAGTAGACCTGATCTCTGCGACGAAGCTGTCTTCGAAGCGGGGTGGTACCGCAACGATGTGCAGCGGCGTCTCTCGGGGCGGCAGCGCCTCGGGTAGGGGCTGCCCACCCGGCTCCGTCACGATCCGCACGAACGACCCCTGGATGGTGGCGTCGAGCACCCCGGGTGTGCGGCTCAGCTGTTCCTGCAGTTGCCGCTTGCTGATGGCTTCGGCCGAAACGTGAAAGCTGCGCCCGCTGCTTCTTGCGGCAAAGCTGGCCGGGTCGGTGGCGGCCACGAGATGCCCCTCGTGCAGCAGCAGCACGCGCTGGCAACGCTCGGCTTCGTCCAGGTATGCGGTGCTGACCATCACCGTCAAATGTTCCGTGCGGACCAGCTGGTCGATGATCGCCCAGAGCTCGCGTCGCGAGACAGGGTCGACGCCAACGGTGGGCTCATCGAGCAGCAGCAATTCGGGTATGCGCACGAGTGTGCAGGCGAGTCCCAGCTTCTGCTTCATGCCGCCCGAAAGCCGGCCGGCGAGCCGCCCCAGGAACGGTCCGAGCCCCGTCATGTGCAACAGCTCGCCGCCCCGCGTCTGGCGTTCGGCCGCCGGAACGTTCTGAACCTTCGCATAGAGATCCAGGTTCTCGCGCACGGTGAGGTCTTCGTAGAGACCAAATCGCTGCGGCATGTAGCCGATGCGCGCCCGCGCCTCATCCGGATCTCGGGATACGTCGATGCCGAGCACCTCGATGCGGCCGCTCTGTACTTGCAGCAGACCGGCCGCAAGCCGCATGAGCGTGGTCTTTCCGGCTCCATCAGGACCGATCAGGCCCGTTATGGTGCCGCGGGCCGCATCTGCCGTGACCTCATTGAGGGCGGCAGTGGTCCGCCCCGCGCTGATGAAAGCGTGGGAAACCTTCTCGAGCCGCAGTGCAGCTGGCGATTCACCTTCCGCGGGCATGCACCTCTCCGCATGAGGGTGTCGTCGCGCCTGGTCCACCGGCGGTGCTGATGTGACGCGTGAGCTCAATGATCACGGTCGCCGGCATTCCGAGACGTAACTCGCCGCGCGAATCGCACGCGTAGATGCGAACCTGATAGACCAGCTGCGTGCGTAGTGTCGGGGTCTCGACAGTCTTGGGCGTGAATTCCGCTACTGGCGAAATATATCCGACCCAGCCGCGGTAGCGGCGTCCTGGGAAACTATCCGTCGTGATCACCGCGGGCATGCCCAACGAGATCTTGCCGAGATCTGTCTCTGGCGCGTAGGCACGCACCCACAGCGGCGAGGGCAGCGCGATGGTGTACACGGGCGTGCTCGGCGAAGCCATATCGCCGGGCTCGAGAATGCGGTCCTCGATCATGCCATCGGCCGGGGCGTAGAGACTCGTGTCAGTCAGCTCGCGCGCGGCGAGTGCCTGCGCGGCCATGGCGGCATCGTAGGCGCTGCGCGCCGCAAGGATGTCTTCACGCCGCGGTCCGATCACGGCGAGCCGGTATGCCTGCATTGCGGCTCGATAGTTCCCACGCGCGGAACGTAGTTCGGCCCCCGCATCATCGCGATCCTGTATCGAGGCGATGCCTTGCGGCATGAGCGCGAGCGTGCGCGCGTAATTAGCCTTGGCGTTCTGATAAATCGCACTCAAACCGTGCATGGTCGCTCGGGCCTGCGCAACCTCCTGCGGGCGGGAGCCGTGCATCAGCCTGAGCAGCACCGCCTTGAGGTTCGCGGCCTTGTGCTTCGCCTCGGCGAGGCGGGCGATGTAGCGCGTGTCGTCGATTCGTGCGATGAGCTCGCCGTTACGCACCGCGGAGCCTTCGGTCACGAGCATCTGCGAAACCCGACCGGAGTCGTGGAAGGCCGGATGTACCTCCCAGATGTCCACGTTCCCATAGAGCGTCAGGGTGTTCGCGGCACTCGAGGGGTGCAACCACCAGTACGTGAGGCCACCGGCAAGACCCAAGAGCACGACTGCCGCGACGATGATGACACGACGCTTCTTCATGGGCGCTGCTCTCCTTCGGGGAGGACCAGGTGTGCGGTTTGCGCCGCGCACGAGCGTGGACACAATCCCCGGCTGTTCCACCAGCCGCCACCAAGCGCGACGAGCAGCTGCGCGCTATCGGCATAGCGTTGTGCCGTTGCGCGCGCGTAGCCGAGCCGGGCCCGCTGGTAAGCCCGCTCAGCATCCAGGAGCTGCAGGATGTTGCTGCGGCCCACCGAGTAGCTCACCCGTTGCAATTTGAGGGAGGTTCTGGCGGCGTCTAGCGCCTGATGTTCGGCGGCAGCCAGTTCGGCATCGTTGCCGAGCGCGCGCAGCGTGTCGGTGACCTGGCCAAATGCCGCGAGCACAGTTTGGCGATAGAGAGCGAGGGATGCCTTGAGCGCATCTATTGACGCACGCCGCTCGGCGCGCAGCGTGCCGCCATGAAAGACCGGTGCTGCCAGCCCGCCGAGAACTCCCCAGACACCGCTCGAGGAGCCAAAGAGCGCTTCGGGCCGCAATGCAGCAGTGGCGAGCGAAGCTGATAGCACAATACTCGGATACATCCGGGCCGTCGCGATGCCAACCTGCGCACTGCGCACGTGAACCTGCTGCTCGGCGGCCAGGATGTCCGGCCGCTGTCGGACGAGCGCGGACGGGAGGCTGAGCGGCAGCGCGCTCGGGAGATGGAAGTCCGCCATGCGGAAGGCGGGGGGGCGCCATTGGCCCGGGGCCTTGCCGACGAGTATCGCCAGTGCATCCTCGGACATCGCTTCCTGCTGGCGCAGCGATGGCAGTAGCGCGCGGTCGTTGGCGAGCTGTGTTTGCGCCGCCAGAACATCCGTACGGGGTGCACGGCCGACGGCAAATTTGCGCCGCACGAGGGCGAGGTTCCGCTGGTCGTCGGACACGATCCGCGTGAGTGCATCAATCTCCAGGCGAAGCCTCGCTAGATTCAGTGCCTCCTCGACCGCATTGCCCGTAATGGCGAGGTAGGCGGCGGCCAGCTGATCGCGCTCGAGTTCTGCGCCCGCTCGCCGTGCTTCTACCCCCCGCCGGTTCAATCCGAAGACATCCGGCGAGTAACTGACCGTCGGGCCGAGAGAGTACAGGTTGAAGGTGGGCAAACCACGTGAACCCGGCAGAACCCCGAGCAGCCCGAGGGCAAAAGTCGGACCCTTCTGGCGCTCGGCCATCGCGCCGATGTCCAACTGGGGAAAATACGCGCCGCGCTCGGCGAGCACGGTCTGCTGCGCCTGCGCGAGTGTCGCACGCGCGGCCGAAAGCGTCGGATTGTCGGCGAGTGCCTCGCGCAGCACACGGTCAAGCGTGGGAGAATGAAACAGTCCCCACCACTGTGCGGGGACCGTGCGGCCGGCGACCAGCTGTTGGGGTGGTTCACCGTGCCCGGGCGCTAGCCTCGGGGTGTCTCGCGCGCTGGTGTACCCAGCCGCAGCCGGAGGAGCTGGACGCGTGAAGCGGGGTCCGACTGCACACCCTGTGAGCGCCAGCGCAGAGGCAAGAAGCACCGCTGGCGCGTACCCGGCAGCCGTCGGACCTCTTTGCGCTGCGGGCTCTTTCGCGGCCTCCCGGTCGGTCTGCACGATATAGGGCATGGCTCCACGTTGCGAGACGCATGGCGCAACGCCTGGGCCACCTCAGCTCGCCACCAATGGATGATCCGCCCTGCCTTGAGATGATGGAATAGGTAAAGGACACAGAGGGATTCGCGATTCGAAGGCGACGCGCAAACAGTCACGGTTGACGCGGTTGCGGAAGGGACGGCGCTGAGAGCTGCGGGTGCACTAACCAGATTGGGTGACGGCTCGCGGTGAAGTCTCCGCCTGCGAGACTTCCGCGGGGACGTCACCAGGGAGCAACTGCACAAACCTGTGTGCCGCCGGAACGGCCGGCAGCGCCGAGTGCTATGAGCATGGGCCTCAAGGAGGCGCATTGACGCGGCGGATGATCCGACCCTCAAGCTGCGTGGCATCGGCCATAGTGTTATAGATTGTCCCGTACTTGCGTACATTCTGATGCAGCAGGTCGAGCTTGTGATCATCTGCGTCCGTATCCACGATCAGCTCATAGGTGAGCGATACCATCTTGGGCGGACTGTCCTGTCGAGCTCCGTGGACAGACACCTCGACGCC
>JAKADE010000164.1 GCA_021820785.1 Pseudomonadota bacterium | reverse complement strand
GCCGAGTCCGCAGCTGGTGCCATCTTCGATATTGTGCCCCATCGAATAAAATCGAGCCGCCGGATCGCCTTCCCCCTTGCCCCCGCAATTGAGCAACGTCGCGGTCGCGCCGGCGTAGGTATTCGCCGCCACGATGGTATTGGTCAAACTAAAGTTTGCCGCATTCGCACCGCCGCTGGCGGGCAGTGCACTGGCCGGACCGAATCCACTGAGCCCGGCGCCAGCCTTGCCCACTTTGCCCGTGACCGTATTGTCGGCGACCGTGTCATTGATCAGATTGACGCGGCCATTGGTCATGATTCCCGCGCCCCCATCGGTGGCGGTATTGCCCGCAATCGTAGAGCGGGTAATGACTTCGAGCACCATCCGGCGCCCCGCAATACCGCCACCGCTCGAGGCGCTATTGCCGACGAACGCACTGCGCTCGATTTCCGACGTATGGAAACCCGTTTCGAACAGCCCACCGCCATCGGCCGCACTGTTCGGTGCCGCTGCGGAGCCAATTTCACTGTCGGTCATCAGCATGACCGCGTCGTTGTAAATGCCGCCACCATTGGCGGTACTGGTGTTTCCCGTCACTGTCACGTGATCCAAAGTGATCGGGCCCGTATTGTAAATACCTCCGCCCTCGCCGCCCGCCACGTTGTTCATCACCTGCACGTCGGACAGTGTCACCATTTGTATGGTCGCACCCGACTCGCTCTCGCCGGGCCCACCATGACCTTCCGGTCCGGCACATCCCTTGCTGCCCCCGCCGCCTCCGCCACCGCATCCGCCCCCATCCTCTTCACCCTCGGTTGCGGTGGAATCGATGACCTGAATCTCCGCCCCGGCCCCGATGGCGATTCCGCCGCCCATCCGGGCAAAGCGAATCACTGCCGTGGGCACCGAAGCGTCGAGCACCAGGGGCGTCGGCACGTAGCCGTTCTCCACGGTCATCCCCTGCAGAGTCACCGTCATATTGCTTTGCGCGGCGGCCGGCACTTCAATGTGGAACACCCGATCCTCATTCGCACCTGGCGCCCATCCAATCACTGTTTGTCCCGCACCAGCCCCGATAATCGTCATGCTCTGCGTAATATTCAGATCCCCTTTCGAAGCGTCCGGCGTGTGCACGACGGTGTAGCTGCCATTGACCTCCTCAGCCGACTCATCAACACCCGTCACGGTCAGCTGATAGTTACCGGCTGGGACCATGATCGTGCTCCCAGCCGTTGCCGCATCCGCGACCTGAATCGCCGCTCTGAGGGTGCATTGCCCCTGCCCGTCATCACATTGACCGGCCGAAATCGCCGCAGGGGATGCCGGCGCATCGAGCGTGGTATTGACCTGGAACGTTCCGGCATGGGCGCTCAGTACAGCGCACATCATCACCGCCGGCACGCAGACGCGTCCCGTCCCGGTCAGTGTTCTATACAAACGGATGTTCATGACTGTCCCCCACGGCGCGCGCCAGGGCACCCCTGCTTCGCGTGCCGCATCGAACGTGCGCCGCGCGCACATAATCCGAATACGCCAAACCCTAAGAGAACGAACAATGTCGGATCGAACGACCCTCCGGGTTCAAAGACGCAGCCGCCGCCCGACGACGACGAAGAGGTCGTCGAGGTCGGCGTCGACGCGGCCTGCAGAATCGGCACCGACACTTCTGTGGAGGGCGTGCTCTCCTGCCCCTTGGTATCCAACGTGCGTACGACGTAGTAATAGGTTCCAGAGGCGAGTCCTGTGTCCGCATAGGTCGTACTCTGGTACGACACCGTGGCGATCTTCGACAAATCACTGCTCGTGGAAGTGGCGCGGTAGACGTCGTAACCATCCACATCGAGCGCGGTATTTGCCGGCCAGGACAGGTTCGCAGAACTACCGCTCGCAGTGGCTTCCAGACTCGTCGGGGCCGCGGGCGGCGCGACCGGCAGCGCATCGAAGGCCGCTTTGACGTTGAGCTTGCCGTAACCCCAGGAATCGTTGGGCACTGTCCCGACCGAATCGTCGGCCAGCGCATAATGCTCGAGATAGCCTTTGATGTCGTCTGGCGTCGAGCTCGGCGCCAGCTGCAGCAGCAACGCAACTGCACCGGAGACGATCGGTGCCGCCATGCTCGTGCCCTGCCTAAAGCTGTGCACGCCGTCCAGATCCAAATAGCACTCGCCGCAGGTGTCCGCCGGCCAGACGGTCTGCGCCGAAAATGCGGCAGCGATCCAGGCACCGGGAGCGGTCACTTCGGGCTTTTGAACGTCCGGGCATTCGATCGACAGGCTGCATGTGCGCCGCGGTCCCACGCTGCTGAAGTACGACAGCGAGCCGAGCGGATTCGACGTAATTGCCGACATGGGTCCGGCGAGACTTTCCCATGTGTTTCGGGTGTTGAACGCTCCCACTGTGATCGGTGCACTCGCGGTGGCCAAATCGCTCAACGTGTCACTGGCGTCGAGATTACTGGTGAAGCGGGCGCCACTCGTTGAACCGTTGACCCATGCGTCAAATTTTCCGTTCGTGACCGCCGTCCCGCTCAACACGATCTGCCATCCGGTCGAGGAAAATGGCGCGTCAGATGCTGCAGAGAGACTGATCAGAATCTCGCGATCTCCATTGAGCGGGTTGACGTTACTTGACACGACGGTGACTCTACCCGCGCAAGACACTGCCTCGGTCGAAGAATCTGCAACCGGCGCCGCCACGTTTCCGGAATCACACACGCTGCCGTTTCGTACGTCCACTGCCAGCCGATCTGCTCCCGCATACCAGATGTCAAATAAAGTCAGGTCGGTGGCGACGGGAACCGAAGCACTGACCGACACCGCCCCACCCTGAAAAACAGTCCCGCTGGCATGCGAGTCGTCATCGGCATGATTTCCCGCTGCAATGACGATGATGCGCCCCGGCCCTGTGGCATTGTCGAGCGCCCGGTCAGCGTTATCCGTGCCGTCATGCGGCCCGATCTCAGTACCCACGCTCAGGTTGATCACGAGCGGACGCCCGAGCGCACTGGCCGCATTCTCCAGGTAACTGATCGCTTCTATGATATTTGCCGTCGTCCACTCACCCTTTGCCACCAGCAGCCCGGCCTGCGGAGCCATGCCGACATAGCGATAGGCCGGCTGACCGTTGCCGGTCGCCGAGCCATTGCCGGCGGCGATACCGGCCACTTCCGTGCCGTGCCCCACGGTATCGACTTCACCGCACTCACCGGCGTCGATTTGCGCACCGGTACACTGCGAACCCGTGGTGTAATCTATGAGCTGCAGGATCCGGGTCCGCCCCTCGGGATCCCGGAAATCCTTATGCGCCAAGTCGATGCCCGTATCCACCAGTCCAATCAAGACGTTTCGCCCGGTATCGCCCTGCCAGTTTGGCGGTGTCCCGCTGCGGACTTGATCAGCACCGGTCGCAACCACGGCGAGATCGACTGCCGGTTGCAGCGGAACCGCCATATCGACGTAGCGCACGTTCGCCAATTTCGCCAGATTCCCCAGCTCTCGGACCGGAACCCGGACACCGGCAACGTCACCGGACGTCCATGTCACGGAGCCGCCGAGCATCGAGACGTCCGGCACCCCGCCGCGGAACCGCACGAGCGTCGACGCCATGGCGGGTTGCGTCCCGGTCGCAGGGCGAATCATGCCTTTAGCGGAAAAGACGCCTAGCCCATCCGGACGGCTCTGTTGCTGCACCAGCACGACGCCCAAGGGTGAGAGCCGCGGCGTCTGTGCAGATGCCGCCAACGGCGCAAGCCCGGCACAGAGCAGCATAATTCGCCATCGCGCGGCCCACCTCCTCATGGGAGCCTCCCATGCGGCACAGGCAGCGGTCTCGACATTTCCACATACCGTACGAATTCGAACCGCGAAACACGCACCAGGGCGACACAGTCGAGGTAACCAGTAACAATGTCTCCGGAGGTACTGATGACGTTGACACCACCCGCCTTCAGCGCGTGACGCTCATGCGCTCCAATCGCATACCGGGTGCGGATCAGCACGGCGATCAACTGGCCCGAATTGCTCCGCACCCACGCACGCACACCCGCTGACCATTTGAGCGACTCTGAGGCCGCTTCGCGCACGGTACCTGCCTTTCTCACCCGACGGTCCGCACACGCGCTCAAACCGATGACCATGAATACCGCGCCGATCGCGACGATGCCGAATCTGGCTCTCCCGAGTGCCGGATGGCGCCTGCGTCGCATCACGGGATTCATGGCTGCTGGCTCAGACTCTGTACCGATGCCGCACGGGGGCGGACTCACTGGTACCGCCCCCGCGCCTGCCTCCACTCCCTGTCAATCCTTACGGCTCTGGCCGCCTACGACGGCCCGCCGCCACCGCCGCGCACCGAGACCGGCCATGCCGAGCCCCAGCACCACCAGCAGAGTGGGATCAAACGGACCCCCCGGCTGGAACACGCAGCCGCCGCCACCGCTCGACGTGGACGTCGATGTCGTCGGCGTGGTCGGCGTGGTGGGCGTCGACGGGGTGGTGGGCTCCGCCGCGATATTCAGCGGCACTACCGTGGAGTCGTTCGTATTGTCGGTATCCACGTCATCCGTCGTCACCTGGAATTCCACATCTGCCGTACCCGCAGAGGTCGCGAGCAAATTCAGGCTTCCAGTAACACTCTGACCCGCTGCGATCGTACCGCAGTCACAGACCGCACTCATCTGATCCGGCAGCAGCGTGCATGTGCCGCCAGATGAGACCTGCATCTTCTGGTAACTCATCCGATTTCTGAAGATCGCCAGAACGCGCACATTGTTCGCCGCATCCGGGCCCGCATTGGAGACGGTGAAACTCAATCCCGCCTGCCCCTGAGCCTTCGGCTGCTGACCGGGACCGTTCGCCGCGACGCCCACATTGCTCGTTCCCTGAACCAGCATCGTTACCGTCGCTGTGTTGTTGTCTGGAGATATGTCCGTCGGGCTCGCCGCTGTAATCGACGCCGTAATCGCCACGACTCCGGGCGCCGTCCCGGTGCCATTGATATCCAGCGACACGCCCTGACCTTGTGCCAACGTCCCGACATCGCAGGTAATTACGCGAGTATTTGTATCAAAAGCGCAGTCTGACGTGCCCGCCGCCGTCGTCATGGTCGCACTCGTGACCGAATAGTTCTGTGGAATCGGCTGCGTCGTGATCACCACGCCCGTTGCATCCGAAGCCGTCGTCGAATTATTCATGAACGCGAATGACGCTTTCGCTCCAGAACCATGCGGGAACTTATCCGGGCCACCTTTTCCGCTGACATGCAGATCCGCCCGCGGAATGAACAGTTCGAACGCTCCAATGTCGCAGATCTCTGTATTTTTGAGATTCCCATCCGCCGGTCGCATACTTCCACGCTGGTCCGTGTTCGGGCAATTGGCGTTATCACCCGCGTCCACTGCCGGCGATCCACTCATCAGCCCGCGAGTCTCGGTCGGCCCGCCGTTCGCCGCGAGCGCCTGCAGTTGGGCATTCGTGTTCGCCATGTCGCCAGCACCTGTCAAGAAACAGGTCGCGTCGTCTGCGAGATTGTGCCCGAGTGAGTTCATCACTCCGGTTTTGCAACTCGATCCGCTGCAGCCGCAGTTCGATGGCGTACTGGATCCTGTCGCAACGTTCCCCTGCATGAGCGTATTGACGAACTGGTAGCCGCCGCTACCGAACGCATTCAAACCCGCCCCACCACTGGTGGAGTCATTCGCCGCGGTATTGCCCGAGATCGTATCGTTCTGCAACGACAATTGACCATTCGTCGTAATTCCGCCGCCCACGTCAGTGGCCGAATTCCCATTGATGGTCGTATTGACGATACTCATAGTGACGAGCGATCGTGCCGCGATGCCGCCACCACCAACCGCCGTGTTGCCGTTGATAGCGCTTTCCTCGATCACCGTATTATGCATACCGGTGTCGAAGAGTCCGCCACCACCCTCGGCGGTATTCGGCGTTGCCAACGCCGTCGTCGTACCGATCGTCGAGTTCATGATCGTCAGCTGCGCGTCGCTGTAGATACCGCCGCCATTCGTAACGGCCGAGTTCCCACTTACCACCACGTTATCCAAGGTCAACGGTGCGGCGCTCGATATACCTCCTCCTGCGCCGCCACTGGTATTGTTGAGGATCTTGACATCCGTCAACGTCACCCCAGTAATCGTCGCCGAGGTCTCACCCTCGTCGCCTCCTCCCGAAGAGCCGCCCCCGCCTTCGTCACCGCTGCTCCCTCCGGAAGCCGCCGGGTTGATGTAGTTCACGACCGCTGCTGGACCTATGGCGATTCCCGCTCCGCTACGCTCGAACTGATAGTAGGTTCCGTCAGTCAATGTCTGCAGAACCTGCGCCGGCGGTGTTACGCCGTTCTCAATGGTCACGCCACTGATATTGACTGTGATATTGCTCGATACCGCTTCGATGTGAAACACCCGATCCCCATCGGCCGGGGTCTGCTTCACCGTCGGCGACCATTCGATAATCGTGTTCCCAGATCCGGCGCCGACAATGTCCATGCTGGAGGTGATATTCAGATCCCCGATGCTTGCATCGTGGGTCCCCACTACTTCATAGCCATCGGTCGCATTTCCTTCGACCGTCTCGTCTGCCCCAGGAATCGTCAAA
>JAKADE010000163.1 GCA_021820785.1 Pseudomonadota bacterium | reverse complement strand
CGCAATTACTCGTCCACGACCACCACGACAACGTCGGGGTGGTCGTGGTCGAGAATCTTTCCGCGGGAAGCGACATCCTGGGTGTCGTGACCGAGGATAACAGTGAAATTCATGTTGTGTGCAATCAGGACGTACCGATCGGCCACAAGGTTGCACTGCGCGATCTGGCGGTCGGCGACTCCGTAATTAAGTACGGCCAGGACATCGGTCGAGTCGTGGCGCCGATCCGGCGCGGCGATCACGTGCACACCCACAACCTCAAGACCAAGCGCTGGTGAGATCATGGCAACTGCAAAACGTACCATCTGGGGTTATCGTCGCGAAAATGGCCGCGTCGGCGTGCGCAATCACGTCGCAATCCTGCCGCTCGATGACATTTCAAATGCTGCCAGCGAAGCGGTCGCTGCACACATCAAGGGCACTATTGCGCTCCCCCATGCGTACGGGCGTCTGCAGTTCGGTGAAGATCTCGAATTGCACTTCCGCACGATGATCGGAACCGGCGCAAACCCCAATGTTGCCGCATGCATCGTCATCGGGATAGAACCGCAGTGGACCCAACACGTAGTCGACGGCATCGCGAAGACAGGCAAACCGGTCGCAGGCTTCTCGATCGAGGGAAACGGTGACATCGCGACAATTGCGGCGGCGTCGCGCAAGGCAAAGGAATTCGTCCATTTCGCCTCAGCAAAAGTGCGAGAAGAATGCCCGTTGACCGACCTGTGGGTGGCGGCAAAATGTGGCGAGAGCGACACCACGACCGGACTCGCCTCGTGCCCGACGGTCGGCAACATGTACGACAAGCTCATTCCGGCAGGTCTGTACGGATGCTTCGGCGAGACCTCCGAGCTCACGGGCGCCGAACATCTGGCCGCCGCGCGTGCAGCAAGCCCCGAGATCGCCGAGAAATTTATGCGAACCTGGACGGCTTATCAGAATGACGTGATCGAAGCGCACAAAACCTCAGACCTCTCCGACAGCCAGCCGACCAAAGGCAATATCGCCGGCGGTCTGACCACTATCGAAGAGAAGGCGCTCGGCAACCTGGAAAAGATCGGCAAGCAGGTCCGGTTCATCGACGTGCTCGAGCCGGCTGAAGCTCCCGCGCGCGGCCCTGGACTTTATTTCATGGATACCTCGTCGGCAGCAGCCGAATGCTGCACGTTGCAGGCAGCGGCGGGATACGTGGTGCATTGCTTTCCGACTGGTCAAGGCAACGTCATTGGAAATCCGATCATGCCGGTGATCAAGATCAGCGGTAACCCCCGCACGGTACGGACCATGAGCGAGCACATCGATGTGGACGTCTCCGGAATCGTGCGCAGGGAAATGACGATCGCAGAAGCCGGCGACGCTCTGATCGAGGCGATAGTGCAGACGGCAAACGGGCGCTATACAGCCGCCGAGGCGCTGGGACACCACGAGTTCGTGATGACCAAGCTCTATCGAAGTGCGTAAAGTGACCGCATGCCCATTCTAAGCATTGCCGAATGTGAAACACTCGCACAACGGGCACTCGCCGCGAGCGGCGCGGCGATGGGCCCGAGCGCTTCGACCGCAAGGGCCCTTGCCGCGGCGGAGGCTGACGGTCAGGTCGGTCACGGGCTCGGGCGGGTACCGAGCTATGCCGCCCAGGTCAGGGCCGGGAAGGTTGATGGTCACGCACAGCCGAGTCTCAGGCGATTGCGCGCCGGCGCATTGCGCATTGATGCGGCCGGCGGCTTTGCATATCCAGCACTTGACCTGGCAGTAAACGCACTGCCCGCGATGGCTCGGGAATGCGGCATCGCTGTTGCGGCGATCTTCCGCTCTCATCACATCGGCGCTGCCGGATATACCGCGGAGCGGCTTGCACGCGAGGGTTGCGTGGCTTTCGTCTGCTCGAACACCCCGCGAGCAATGCCCTTCGCGGGTGGTATCAAACCCATGATGGGGACCAACCCGATTGCGTTTGCCGCACCATTGACTGATCGGGCACCGCTGGTGATCGACATGGCGCTCTCCCAGGTTGCACGCAGCCGGATCGTGGCGGCGCAGAAGGCTGGGACGACCATCCCGCTCGGATGGGCGCTGGACGCGACGGGTCAACCCACCACCGATCCGAACGCGGCTCTCGCCGGAGCGCTGGCGCCGGCGGGCGGCGTGAAGGGCGCGGCGCTCGCGCTCGTCGTCGAAGTCCTGTGCGGGGCGGTGGCAAACGGGCATTTCGGCTGGGAAGCCAGCTCATTCCTCGATGATCGCGGCCCCTCGCCCGGCGTCGGTCAGCTACTGCTTGCGATGGATGCCGAACCACTCTCGGCCGGCAATTTCCCCGGCCGGATGGGTCAGCTGCTCGCCGCCCTGAGCAGCGAGAGCGGGGTGCGCATCCCCGGCGACCGTCGCGTGGCAAGCCGTGCACGCGCCGCATCCGCCGGGATCGAGATCGGCGCGGCACTTCATCAGACCCTGATCGAACTCGCCTCACCGGCGGGAGCTTCCCAATGACCGATATCGTGATTGCTGAGTTCATGGACGAACAAGCCGTTAAGGAGCACCTCGGCGGATACAAGGTGCTGTTCGACCCGAAACTCGTCGATGATCCGCAGCGGCTCATCGGTGCGTTGAGCGATTGCCGCGCACTCATCGTTCGCAATCGGACCCAGGTGCGCGCAGCGCTGCTCGAGGCCGCGCCGCAGCTTCAGGTTGTCGGTCGACTCGGTGTCGGGCTCGACAATATCGACATGCCCGCCTGCGCTGCCCGTGGCATTCGAGTATTCCCCGCGACCGGGGCGAATGATCTGGCGGTGGCTGAATACGTGATCTGCGCCGGCATGATCCTGCTGCGCCGCGCCTGGTTCGCCAGTGGCAGGGTTGCCGGTGGCGCCTGGCCGCGCATGGATCTCATTGGCCACGAATTGTCTGGCAAGCGGCTCGGCCTGATCGGCTTCGGTGCGATCGCACGCCTGACGGCAACCAAGGCCCTGGCTCTTGGAATGCAAGTTGCTGCCCATGATCCCTTTGTAGCGGCGACGGACGCAGCGTGGCGCGGCATCGAGCGGATGGAGTTGCCTGACCTGCTCGCCTGCAGCGATATCGTCAGCCTGCATACTCCGCTCACGCCCAAGACCCGGCACCTGATCGACGCCGCAGCCCTTGCGCAGATGAAAGCAGGCGCGATCGTCGTGAATGCGGCACGAGGTGGTGTGCTCGATGAACCCGCACTGATTCAGGAGCTGCGCTCCGGGCGTCTCGGCGGCGCAGCGATTGATGTGTTCGAAACCGAGCCGCTCAGTGCGGCCGCAGGCGCCGCGTGGCAGGATCTGCCGAACGTGATCTTGACGCCGCATATTGCCGGCGTCACGGTGGAGTCGAACGTCCGCGTCAGTGAAGTCATTGCGCGTTCCGTACGGGATGCGCTGTCCGGCAAGTGAGATAGTTGCCGATGCGCCCATATGGGCGGGCAAAATCTCCGACTCGTGCCGCCGGAGAAGCCTCGAACCTGGAGCACACCATGAAGCTTTCTGATCCGGCGCTGCTGCGCCAAAAATGTTTCCTCGATGGCCAATGGCTGGATGCGGCCAGTGGTGCTGTCACCACGATCATCAACCCCGCTACCGGGGAGAATCTGGGTACTGTGCCGGACATGTCCGTGGACGAAACTCGTCGCGCCATCGACGCTGCCGCGCGGGCGCAGCCGGGCTGGGCTGCACGTACGGCAAAAGAGCGCAGCGATCTGCTGCGCCGCTGGTTCGAACTGATCATGACCCATCAGGCGGACCTCGCGACGCTGATGACGGCCGAACAAGGTAAGCCGCTCTCGGAGTCGAGGGGAGAAATCGCCTTCGCCGCGTCATTCATCGAGTGGTTCGCCGAGGAGGCTCGAAGAATCTACGGTGAGATCATCCCCTCGCACGCCGCCGACAAGCGTCTACTCGTGCTGCGACAGCCGATCGGGGTTGCAGCTGCAATAACGCCGTGGAACTTTCCTGCTGCGATGATCACGCGCAAGGCCGCACCCGCCCTTGCCGCGGGCTGTACGTTCGTCTGCAAGCCTGCCGCCCAAACGCCGTTTTCGGCTTTGGCGCTGGCCGAACTTGCCCAGCGAGCCGGCATGCCGCCAGGCGTGTTCAACATCGTGACGGGCCCTGCCGAGGTCGTTGGCGGAGAGCTCGCCACGAACCCGCGCGTGCGCAAGCTTTCGTTTACAGGATCGACACGCATCGGCAAGCTGCTGATGGCCCAGTGCGCCGGCACCCTGAAGAAGCTGTCCCTGGAACTCGGTGGCAACGCACCTTTCATCGTTTTCGACGACGCCGACGTGGACGCGGCGGTGCGCGGGGCGATTGACGGCAAGTATCGCAATACGGGTCAGACCTGCGTATGCCCCAACCGGTTTCTGGTCCAGGACGGCATCTTCGAGGAGTTCATGACGCGCCTGAGCGCCGCGGCGCTGCACCTGCGGGTCGGCAACGGCATGGAGGTGAACGTCGAGCAAGGCCCGCTCATCGATGCCAGAGCAGTACAGAAAGTCGAGGCGCAGATCGATGACGCCGTCCGCAAGGGCGCCAGAGTGGTCGCCGGCGGCAAGCGCCATGCCCTCGGTGGAACATTCTTCGAGCCCACCGTGCTCGCGGACGTCACGCCGCATATGCGCATCGCCCGGGAGGAGACATTCGGACCGGTAGCCCCGCTGTTCCGGTTCAAGACGGAATCCGAAGCCGTCCAGATGGCGAACGATACCGAATTCGGGCTTGCCTCCTACCTGTACACGAGAGACATAGCCCGGGCATGGCGCGTTTCGGAAGCTCTGGAATACGGTATGGTCGGACTCAACACGGGCCTGGTGTCTACGGCAGTTGCCCCTTTCGGTGGAGTCAAAGAGTCCGGCATGGGACGCGAGGGCTCACGGCATGGAATCCTCGAGTACACCGAGCTCAAATACCTGTGCATCGGGGGCATAGAACCTCTGGCCGCCACATGAAGCTTCACCGGCACTAGGTCCCGTGACGCTTAGTCCGGGACTGGCGCCGGCATATGCGGAGTCGCCGTCGCCGTGGCTCCCAGCGATGCCACGACGACGAGCAGGATTGCAGCCCACTGTGCCCCCGTAAGCGTCTCCCCCAGGAAGATCAGGCCGGAGAGCGCGGCGACAGCCGGCTCGAGACTCATCAGCACGCCGAAGGTCCGCGTCGGCAGTCGCGTCAGTGCGGTCATCTCCAGCGTGTACGGCAGCGCCGTCGACAGCACTGCTACAGCGAGCCCCGGCAAGAGAACCTTGGAACTGAAGAGGGTCGGCGACGCGTGCAACACACCGAAAGGGACGACCAGCACGGCGGAGATCACGCTGCCGAGCGCTACCCCCTGCGTACCCAGGTGATAGCCGACCTTCTGACCGAAGACGATGTAAAGGGCCCAGCAGCCGCCCGCTCCCAGGGCGAACAGCGCACCGATGAGGTTCGCGTGCCGCACTTGCGAGAATACCGGCAGGAGCAGCGTGAAGCCCACTGCAGCGATCAGAACCCACAGGAAATCGATCGGGTGGCGCGAAGAGAGCACGGCGACCGCGAGCGGTCCGAGAAATTCGATCGCCACCGCGATACCGACCGGCAGGCGATCGAGCGCCTGATAATACAGGAAATTCATCGTGCCGAGAGCCAGCCCATAGGCCAGTAGCGGCGCGAGCGCACGGCGTGTCAGTCGCGCCCGCCACGGACGCAGAACGACACACAGGATCAGAGTACCGAAGGCGATGCGTATCGTGACCATTCCGACCGGTCCAGCGATCGGAAATAGCGATTTTGCGAGCGATGCGCCGCTCTGGACCGACACCATGGCTGCCACCACTGCGGCAATGGGCAGAAAGGAACGCAGTGGTCGGCGAGTGGATTGCACACAGGAATTGTACCGGGTGGCGCCAGCACTGCGCGAGGCATCGCGAGTCACGAAGGCACGGCCGATGGCTACCGTCGAGCGTCTGTTTGGCGGGAATCATGTCTCGCGCCCGCGATAGCCTTGAAATGCTCTTGCGCCGGGACCTGCCCTCGTTTAGCGAGAGGAAGGGGCGCGAGACCGCGCAAATTCAGGAGAACTTTCGTGCCATGGAATTGAAGCGGACCGTCACGCGGGGGGAAGTCAAACTGAAGACTGAATTCGCACGTGCGCGCACTCGGCACGGCGTACGGCCATGCGATGCTGCAAAGAAGTCCATCGCTGACGTCATAGCCACCCCAGTCAGCGCGATGACTCCGGACCGATTCGAATTGAGCCGAACGGACCGGCACTCTGGAGCTCCGTGGACGCGTAGATGCGCGACTGCCGGCCGTCTTCCCAGGGAAGACCGGACGTCCCGCCGTTCAGTGCAGATTCCGTCCCGGTTCACCTGGACATTCGTACGACAACTGCGGCAACTGCATTGCCGCTCGCTGACCCTCGTCGATTGCTTGGTTGATCGTGCTCCAGATCTGCCCAGACTCTGCGCAATGCTCGCCATACTCAAAAAGCTGATGCATGTTTTCGTATTTGAAATCGAGCGAGCCTTCAAATGGGTAGGTCATCGGCAGATAGGTGAAGCGGAAGCGCATCCCGAAATGTCGAGCGAACACCGCGGCAAGGACCAGCGCCCGTCGCGACGCGTGCATCAG
>JAKADE010000162.1 GCA_021820785.1 Pseudomonadota bacterium | reverse complement strand
GACGGCGTTGCGAGCCGCACACGGGCCGCGCGATTGCGGGCGCTGGCCCGTCAGGCCGACCTCGACGAGCACCACGCTCACATCCTGGCCGGCACGCCCGAGCACGAGCTCGCGGCGTTCGCCGCCGGGCGCGACTACGACGTGATGGCGCTCGGGGCGCTGGCGCACCGCAAGCTCGCCGTCGAGCTCGTCGGCAGTCTCACCTCGACGCTGGTCGAGGCGCTCGAGAGCGACTTCGTGCTGATCAAGCCGGACGAGGCCGTGGCGAGTGAGCGGATACCCCGGCGTACGCGTGAGCACGCCGCTCAGGCGTTGCCGCCGGCGGCGCGCACCGCAGCGGTGAACGCTTGGATGAGCGGGGCGCGCCCGACGCGTTGAGTCAGCTGGCGCCCCGGCGCGCTTCGAGTTCCTCCCAGCGCGCATAGCACCGTTCGAGTTCTGCGGTGAGCGAATTCAGGCGCTCGCCGTCGGCGCGGATGCGCTCGACACCACCGTTGTGGTAATCGGGCTGGCTCAGACGCGCACCGATCTCGGCCTGTTCGCGCTCGAGCGCCTCGATCTGTCCGGGCAGTGCGGCCAGCTCACGCCCCTCCATGTAGCCGAGGCGCGCGGGGCGGGCGGCGCGTTTGGCCGGCGCCGGTGCCGCCTCGGCGAGCGCCGGGCTTTCGGTCTGCGACTGCGACGTACGCATCTGCGGCCGTTGCCGCAGCCAGTCGGTGTAACCGCCCACGTAGGCGCGCCATTCGCCGCCGCCCTCGGCGGCGATGGTTTGCGTCACGACGTTGTCGAGGAAGCGCCGGTCGTGGCTCACCAGCAGCAGCGTACCGGAGTAGTCCTGCAGGCGTTGTTCGAGCAGTTCGAGCGAATCGATGTCCAGGTCATTGGTCGGCTCATCGAGCACGAGCAGATTCGCCGGTCGGGCGAACAGGCGTGCGAGGAACAGCCGGTTGCGCTCACCGCCCGAGAGCATGCGCACCGGGGATTTGGCGCGATGGGGCGGGAACAGGAAGTCCCCGAGATAGGTCATGATGTGCTTACGCTCGGTGCCGATCGTGATCCAGTCCGAGCCGGGGCTGATCGCTTCGGCCAGCGTGGCCTCGGGATCGAGCTGTTCGCGCATCTGATCGAAGTACGCAACCTGCAGATTGGTGCCGAGCCGCACACTGCCGTGTTCGGGCGTCAGTTGGCCGAGAATGATGCGCAAGAGCGTCGACTTGCCGGCCCCATTCGCGCCGATCAGGCCGACTCGGTCGCCGCGCATGATGCGGGTGGAGAACCCCGAGATCAGGGTGCGTCCGCCGAAGCTCTGGCGCACGTCGGTGAGCTCCGCGACCAGTCGTCCGGAGCGCTCGCCGGCATCGAGCGCGAGTTTGATGCTGCCCACCCGGTCGCGCCGCTCGAGGCGCTCCTGGCGCAGGCGCTCCAGGCGCCGCACCCGGCCCTCGTTGCGCGTGCGGCGGGCCTCGACGCCCTTGCGGATCCAGACCTCCTCCTGCGCCCAGAACTTCTCGAAGCGGCGCCGCTGCAGGTCCTCGGCGACCTTCTCGTCGTCGCGCCGGCTCTCGTAGGCGGCGAAGTTACCCGGGTAAGAGCGGATCACGCCGCGGTCCAGTTCGATGATGCGCGTGGCGATGGCATCGAGGAACGCCCGATCGTGCGTCACGATGATCGCCGCCGGGACTCTCTGGGTGAACGCCTCGAGCGTGGCGATGCCCTCGATGTCGAGGTGATTGGTCGGCTCATCGAGCAGCAGCAGATCGGGTCCCGAGGCAAAGGCGAGGGCGAGGGCGGCCCGTTTGCGCTCTCCGCCGGAGAGCTGGTGCGGGCTCTGGTTCCCGTCAAGACCGAAGCGCTGCAGGAACTCCGCCAGACGCGACAGCAATTGCCAGCGCTCGCGGTCGGCACCGTGCAGTTCTTCGGCCGAACAGGCGGCGGCGTGCGCCAGGGTGCGCGCGCGCTCCAGGAGGCTCTCGCTCACCGTGGCGCTGGGCGCAATCAACGGCTCCTGTTCGACGTAGGCGATGCGCAGGCCTGAGCGGCGCTGCACCTCTCCGTCGTCGAGCGCCGTGAGTCCGGCGATGACTTTCAGCACCGTGGATTTGCCGGTGCCATTGCGGCCGATGAACCCGAGTCGTTCACCGTCTTGTACCGCCAGGGCGGCGCCATCGAGCAGGGCGTGCTCGCCAAAGGCGAGCTGCGCATCGCGAAGTGTGATCAGGGACATCTCATGCCATAGAAACCATGGACTCGCGGCCTGCCGACCGGTATAGTCCGTCCCGCAAGACTATACAGGCGCCAAGCGGTCTGCGCCTGCCTCGCTCGCGGTCAAGCCGCTCCGGCTTCGCTTCGATTTCCCCTAACCACCCCTCGCTCTGACCGCCACGGCCACAGAAATGGCTGATCCGCCGGCAATGCCGACGCGGACGCCAGGCCGTTTGCGCGAGCTTGAATGACAGAGGTATTCATGTCGTTTTCCGACCTCGGGCTGCTGCCCGAGCTGCTGCGCGCCGTGCAAGAAAAAGGCTATTCGGCGCCGACTCCCATCCAGGCGGGCACCATTCCCGCCATTCTCGCCGGCCGCGATGTACTCGCCGGCGCCCAGACCGGCACCGGCAAGACGGCGGCCTTCGTGCTGCCGATCCTGCAGCGTCTGACGCAGGATGCAGCCCACGGGACCCATCCGGCCCCGCGCGCGCTGGTGCTGACGCCGACACGTGAGCTCGCGGCGCAGATCGCCGACAACGCCACCGGTTACGGCCGCTACCTGAAGCTGCGCTCCGCAGTCGTGTTCGGCGGTGTGGGCATCAATCCCCAGATCGATCAGCTGCGCCGCGGCTGCGATCTGTTGATTGCGACGCCGGGCCGGCTGCTCGATCTGAGCGAGCAGGGCGCGCTGAACTTGAGCCGCGTCTCCTGCTTCGTGCTCGATGAGGCCGACCGCATGCTCGACATGGGCTTCATCCCTGCCATCCGGCGGGTGCTGAAGCTGCTGCCGGCACAGCGGCAGAACCTGATGTTCTCCGCGACGTACTCGGAGGACATCCGCGCTCTGGCGCAGCGGTTCGTGCACGACCCGGTCAACGTCGAGGTGACGAGCCGCAATTCGACGGCCGAGCGCGTGACACAATCGCTCTATCGGGTGCCAAAGGAGAGCAAGCGGCACCTGCTCGCGCATCTGATCAATGAGGGTAACTGGCAGCAGGTGCTGGTGTTCACCCGCACCAAGCACGGTGCAAACCGGCTCGCCAAGCAGCTCGAGAGCGCCGGCATCAACTCCGCGGCCATTCACGGCAACAAGAGCCAGGCCGCGCGGGTGCGCGCGCTCGCGGATTTCAAGAGCCTGCGCGTCACGGCGCTGGTGGCCACCGAAGTTGCTGCGCGCGGCCTGGACATCAAGGAGCTGCCGCACGTGGTGAACTACGAGCTGCCGAACGTGCCGGAGGACTATGTGCACCGGATCGGCCGCACGGCGCGTGCCGGTGCGAGCGGCGCAGCGGTGTCGCTGGTGTCACCGGACGAGGAGCCGTTACTGCGCGACATCGAGCGGCTCCTGAAGCGTTCGATCGAAGCCACTGCCGTACCGGCCTTTCCGATTCTGAACATGCCTGCGGAGCCCGATCGGGGGCCACCGCGCGAGATGCATCGGGATCGGGGCGCCGGCAACGGGGGTGGGAACGGCAACCGCGGTGGCCGCGGCGGGTCTCGTCGTCCGCAACAGGGACAGCGCCCGCAACAGGGACAGCGCCCGCAACAGGGACGCGCAGCCGGCAGCTCTGAGCGGACGGCGGCGCCGCAGGACGGACAGCGTCATTCCGCGCATCGTCACGGGGAGTCGCACGGCTCTCGACCGGCAGGAGCGCCTGGCGGCGCGGGCGGCCGGCGCTTCGGCGGGGAACGTCGTGGCTCGCGCACGCAGGGCGAGCGCGGCGGCAGCGCTGAGGGCGGCTGGCGCCGTGCCTGAGTGAGCTGACAACACGCAGCGGGTCGGCCCTCGGGCCGGCCCGCTGACGCAGTCCGCAGGCCTCACCACCCCGGGGGCGGTGCAGAGTGCCTGATTCCTACTGAATCGAAATTTCCTTGGGCTTTTTCTGTTCAGCCTTCGGAATGTGCACGCTCAGCACGCCGTCCTTGCTCTCGCAGCGGATGGCATCAGGTGTGATGTTGTCGGGCAGCGAGAACGAGCGCGTGAAGGTGCCGTAGGAGTTTTCCACGCGATGGAATTTCTCGGTGGTCTGCTCCTTGTGCTGCTTGCGCTCGCCCTGGATCGTGAGCACTCCATCGGTGAAGGTCACTTTCACTTCTTCTTTCTTCAGGCCCGGCAGATCGGCGCGCACCAGGTACTCCTTGTCGGTCTCGCTGATGTCCGCCGACGGCGACCACTCGAACGTGACGCCGCCATCATCCTCTACGGACAGGCGCGGTCCGCGCGGCATGCGCGGCATCATGCGGTTGAACAGGTTCTCGACGTCTGCGAACGGATCCCAGCGAATCAGGCTCATGGCGACTCTCCTGTGACTGAAAATGACGGTGTCCCGGCGCGGGACCCCGTAATGGTTGGCGAGTCCGGCCGTTCGTGTTATTCGGTCATTTACGTATCACGGGCACCGGGCAGTACCTCGGGCGAGGGCGGCGCGCGGCGCTACAGCTCCAGATAGAGCCGGCGCAGCCGCCGGGATTCATCCTGCGCCAGGGATTTCAGGATGTCCTCCAGCGGTTCCGGTCTGCCGAAGGCGTAGCCTTGCGCGTAATCGACGCCCAGCTTGCGCAGCGCCGCGGCGACGGCTTCGGTTTCGACGTACTCCGCGACCGTCTCCAGACCGTGACCGCGTGCCAGCTCGATGATGCCGCGCACGGTGGCCTCTGAGCGAGGGTTGGTGAGCATGTCGCGCACGAACGAGCCGTCGATCTTTACTCGTGAGAAGGGTAGTGAGTTGAGGTAGGTGAGCGAATTCGCGCCGGTGCCGAAATCATCGAGCGCAAAGCGGCAGCGCCAGGGTGTGAGCCGGCGGATCATGTCCGTGGCCTGGGCGAGGCTCGTTACCGCAGCCTGCTCGGTGATCTCGAGCGACAGGCCGCCGGGCGGCAGGTTCGCCTCGGTCAGATCGTCGATGAGCTGACGCAGATACTCTTCGCTGCCGACCGACTGTCCGGACAGATTGATCGCAAATGTGACGCCGCGTGTCTTCAACGTGTTGCGGTACGGCGCGAGTGTCTGCACCGCGCGGTGTGCGACCCAGCGGTCGATGGCCGGCAGCAGTTGGTAGCGCTCGGCCGCCCCGATCAGGGGGCCGGGTGCGACGACGCCGCGCTGCGGATCGTTCACGCGCAGCAGGATTTCGTAACCGCCCGGCAAATTTCCATTGCGCAGCGGCACGATCCGCTGGGCGAACAGCGTGAGTCGCTCGGCCTTGAACGCGGCACGCAACTGGCCGACGGCGGTGATGTCCTCGTGGCGGCGCAGCATGCTCGAATCTTCCACTGCGTAGAGTTCGACACGGTTGCGTCCGCGCTTCTTTGCGCTCTTGCAGGCGAGTTCGGCGGCCGCAAGCGCTCGGGCCAGACCCTCGGGCATGTTCACGAGCGCCGCGACGCCGCAACTGACGGAGACCTCGAGCGGGGCATCGGCCGGCCCGATGACCAGGGCGCTGACGGCCTGCTGGATGCGTTGCGCGGCGGCAGTGGCACTTCGCGGGTCGGTGTTCGGCAGCACGACGGCGAACCGGTCACCGGCGATCCGCGCCGCGAGCGCACCTGCGGGTAGTTGGGGCGGACAGAGAGTATCGGCCACGCGTACGAGCAATTCATTGCCGAGCTCGAACCCGTGCAGCTCATTGACGACGTCCATGTGGTCGACGTCGACGTAAATGACGCTGCGCTCGGCGGGTCCGGAGTCCTCCGGCACTCGCCCGTACATCTGTTCCAGTCCGTCGCGGGTATACAGTCCGGTCATCAGATCGAACTGCGCCGCAATGACGGTGGCGCTGCGCCGGCCGAGGTGACGGGCCAGATACAGGTGCCGGTTCTGAAAGTCCCGGGCCTCGGGGGGATTGAAGAAGGCGAGCAGGCCGATGCTGCGCCCGTGGTCCGGCACGACGGGGACCGCGAGGATCTTGCAGGGTTCGATTTTCGTGCCGGAGCGTCCTGCGCCGTTGACTAGCAGCGGGCGCCTCTGCCGCTGGGTCCAGGTGAGCAGACCGGGGCGCGCTTCGGTCCACGCCCGAAGCAGCGGCGAGGCGGTCTTCAGGTCCCGCTGATGTTCGAGGGTCAGGCGCTTCTCCGGCACATGCAGCACCCCGAGCGCACATTGCAGGCGTTCCGTTGCGGCGGCGAGCAGCTGCTCGAGCATGCGGTTCTCGTCGGACCCGCCCCGCAGATCGCCGGTGACGTTGAACAGCCATTCGAGTTCGGCGGTTCGCTCGATCAGCGTCTGGAGCTTCTTGCTGCGGGGCTGGCGCGCGCTGAGTTCGCGGTTCAGGGAGTCGAGCACCGGTTTGAGCTTCGCGGCGAGTTGGGCGGCGTGCCGGGCCGGCGCAGCGCGTGCCGCGAGGATGGGCTGCTCGATGCACAGCACGCCGAGCAGTTCGGCATCGGAGGTGCTGACGGGCAGGGCCGTGAGGAGCTGACCGGTGCGCAGGCCC
>JAKADE010000161.1 GCA_021820785.1 Pseudomonadota bacterium | reverse complement strand
CCGGGCCGGCTCGCGCGGCCGCGACGAGCGCCGCGGCGCCGGGCGAGGGTGCACAGGCGCGACAGCGTCAGGCGGTCCGGGACTGGCTCGAATATCGCGCGGCGCGGGGCGCGGGCACACCGGGGGCCGGCTCCCCGGCGGAACGCGTTCGCCGCGAGGCGCTCACCGCCTGGCGTGAGCGGCGGGAGAAGGGGGCGGAGTCGTCCGCCGCCTCGGGCAGCCCCGCGCGCGACTCGGGCGCGCAGCCGCAGGAGGCGCCAGGACGCGATCAGGATCTGTCGTGCTGAGCCTGGCGCGGTCAGTGGAACACGTGGGCGAAGGCGAGCATGGCACCGCCTCGCACCGGCACCACGGTGACCGTTGAGTTGTCCATTGCCTCGCCCGCCCTGCGGTCGAGCACGAAGTGCGCGGTAGCCATGCCGAGCGCGGCGGCGACGACGGTGTCCGACAGCCAGTGCGCGTCGTGCTTCATGCGCAGGTATGCCGTGCCGATGCCGATGCCGTAACCGATGGTGCGGCGCAGCCAGCGGATCTTCGGATTGCCCGATTCGGCAAGCACCGTGCCGATGGCGAACGCCGCCGTGACGTGCAGCGAGGGGAAGGAGCTGCCTCCGGCAAACCATTTGTTCGTATCGTTCGTCTGGTAGGGCCGTTGCCGGCCGAAGGCGAACTTCATCGCCTCGCCGGTCAGCGAGGCGAGGCCCGCCGACTCGAGCATGTTCCAGGCCTCGGATTTGCCGGCGCGGCTGCCCGTGAGGCTCGCATACCCCCAGGTGAGCGCGAAGGCGGCAAAGCCCGGCATGGCATCGGTGAGCGTGGCGCTCGAGGGCGGCTTCGGTCCGGTCGGCGGGTTCGAGTTGCCGACGAAGTGATCACGCACCTGGGTATCGTAGTGATGGGCGACCGCGAACGCCGCGACCACTCCGCCGAAGTACTCCCAGTTGCGCCGTTTCCAATGCAGCGGCGCGGTGTAGTAGGCCTTCATGTCCCCGAGGGACCGGAAGAACAGGTGCTTCAGACCCGATTGCTTCTTCGTGTAATGGATCACGCTCGGCGAGGGCAGTGGCGCCGGTCCGGCTGCGGCCGGTGGTGTCGCGGCGGATTGCGCGGCGAGGGCGAGCGAGGGGAGCGCACCGAGCAGCAGTGCCGCGGTGAGCCGCCGTACTTGGCGAAACCGGTATTTGATCCTCATCGGCGGATTGTAGAGATTTCCACACCGTCGGGAAGAGGGGCCGCGGGTTACTTGTCGCGCGGCCGTCGGCTGCCTCCCCCGTGCACCCCGGGGCGGGCGCGCCTCAGACGGCGTGTCCGACGGCGAGCGCGGCGAGCGCGGCGAGCAGCGCCGGCGGCATGACCAGCGCGCCGAGCTTCAGGAAGCTCATCGCGTCCATGTGCACGTTCTCGCGCCGCAGGGCGATCAGCCACAGAATGGTGGCGAGCGATCCGCTCACCGAGAGGTTCGGTCCGAGATCGACGCCGATCAGCATGCTCGCGCGCAGCGCGGTGAGCTGATGGCTCGCTCCGAGCGTCGCGGCGATCAGCGCCACGGGCAGATTGTTCATCACGTTGCCGGCGAGCGCCACGGCACCGCCGGCAATGAACCCGGCAAGTCCGCCGGCATGGTGCGCCAGATGCGCGAGCAGTACCCCGAGCGCCGCGAGCAGTCCGGTGCGCCCGAGGGCTGCCACCAGCACGAACAGCCCCGCGACCAGGGGCAGCACGCTCCAGGAGACGTCCTTCAGCAGCGGCCAGGGATTGCGCCGCTCGAACACGACCACTGCGGCAAGGATCAGGACGGCGGCGGCGAATGTCGGTGTGCCGAGTTCGCGTCCGCTCGCCGAGGCCCACAGCAAGATGACGACCGTGAGGCCGATGCCGACCGCGGCGAGCCGCCCGGCGCGTCCCAGCGGCGGCACGGGGACGGCGCGGGTGAATGCGCCGCGGAGCGCGGTCCGTTGCGTCGCGCGCAGCACGAGGAACGTCATCACGATGGCCGCGGCCGAAGGCACCAGGAATGCCGCAAGCCACTCGCCGAGCGGTGGCAGGTGACTCGCATACACCACGAGGTTCGCCGGATTGGCGATCGGCAGCAGGAAGCTCGCAGCGTTGGCGATGAACGCGCAGATCAACAGGTACGGCAGCGGCTCGGTGCGCGCATGGCGGGCGGCGGCGTACACCGCCGGGGTGAGCACCACGGCCGTCGCATCGTTCGAGAGCAATGCCGTCACGGCGATCCCGACCAGGTATATCAGTCCGAACAGCCGCCGCGGGGAGCCGGCGGCCGTGCGCACCGCGTGGGCCGCGACCCAGTCGAACAGCCCTTCGCTGCGGGCGAGCTCCGCCAGCAGCATCATGCCGGCGAGAAACAGATAGACGTCGGTGCCGCGGCCGACCGCCCGCAGCGCCTGCCGGGCGGAAATGAGCGAACCGAGCACCAGCAGCGCCGCACCGCCGGCCGCCCAGAGCGCCTCGGAGAGATTCCAGGGGCGCAGCAGCATGCCGCAGATCACGGCAGCGCCGATCAGCCAGGTGAGGTCATGGGCGAGGGAGGCGTGAAGCATGGGGACCGGACGGCGCGTGTGCGGGCAATGGGCCATTGCACTGGCCTCGCCCGCAGCCGTCAAGCCTTGCTCAAGGCGCCCGGCGGGCCTCCGGGGCTCGCTTGCCCGGGTACGACGCGGGTCATAGACTCGGCCCATGAAGCATTTCCGGCTGCCGGCCGATGATCTGGAGTATGGCGTGCTCGCCGCGCTCTGGGACCTCGGCACCGCGTCGGTCCGCGAGCTGCACGAGCGGCTCGGCGCGCCGCAGGGACTCGTCTATACGACCACCGCCAAGGTGGTCGACCGGCTGCGCGAGAAGGGGTTGATCCAGCGCCAGCGCAAGGGGGCGGCGTTCGAGTACCGGCCGAAGGTGGCGCGTGAGACGGTCGAGCGGGCCCGCGCCCGCAATGCGCTGGCGCGATTGCTCGGCACGACGCCGCGCAGCGCGGCGGCCGCGCTGGTCGAGGCGGTCGAGGAACTCGATCCTCAGCTGCTCGAGGAACTGGAGCGGGCGGTCGCGGCCCGCCGGAGACATCCCGATGGAACGTGAAACGCTGCTGACGATGCTGCTCATGATCTTCGGCGGCTGCGCGCTGCAGATGCTGGCGCACTGGCCGGCGCAGCTGCCGATCGGTGCAGACACCGAGACGATCGAGCAGGTCGCGTGGTTCAGAGTCTGTCTGCCGGCCCTGCCGATGCTGCCCCTCGGGGCGTGGCTTGCGGGCTGGGCGCTCACGCAGCCCGACCCGGTGCGCGCCCCGCTCGACCCGTTCGTGGTGGTGGCCCTGTGGCTGCCGTTCGGGCTGCTGTTCCTGCGCGCGCTGCTGCGGGCCGGCTGGGCGCTGGTGCGCGAGCCGCCCGAGTGCGGGGTCTCGACCGTGGGATTCATGACGCCGCGCGTGCTGTTCTCGCCCTTTCTTGCCCGCAGGCTCGAAGAGCCGCTGATCCGCGCGGCGCTGGCCCACGAGCGCGCTCACGGCCGGCACCGCGATCCGCTGCGCATCTGGGTGGCGCAGCTGATCACCGATCTGCAGTGGCCGTGGCCCCAGGCGCGGCGGCGGCTGGAGAACTGGCTCGAAGCGCTGGAGTGGCTGCGCGACGAGGAAGCGCGCCGCAGCGGGACCGACGGGTCGGATCTGGCCGCCGCCGTGCTGGCCTCGGTCCGGTTCCTGGGGGCGCTCCCGGCGCGCGAGCGGACGCTGATGCCCGGCACGCAACTGGCGCATGCGCGGCTGATCGGCGATGGGGAGAGTCTGCAGCGGCGCGTCGAGCGGCTGCTCGCGCCCCTGCCCCGCGGCGGGCGGGCCGTGGTGCGCCGGATGCTCGGTATTCCGGGGCGAGCGGCGCTCTGGCTGCCGCTGCTCACCGTTGTCCTGGCCCTCGGAGTGCTCCTCGGTGCCGCCGCCATGGGGCCGCTCCTCGGGCTGACGGTCTGATGCGGATTCGGCGCTGCCTCCTGCGGCGCCACGGCCGGCCCGCGCAGCCCGGCAATGCGCAGGCGAGCGTGCGCTAGAGCGGCTCGCCGCCGGCAGTCGCAGCGTTCCGGGCGGTCTCGTCCACGCCGCCGAAGAAGCGCTGATAGAGCACGATGTACAGCGCCTGCAGCGCCGCGGCGATCATGAAGGGTGCGGTGAACTCGCCGCGATGGATGAGCCAGCCGCCGATCACCGGACCGATCGCGCGCGGAATCTGCATCGAGAGGTTCTGGACACTCGCGGCCGTACCGCGCCGCTGCGCGCGGGTCAGTCCGGCCGCCACCGCCTGGCGTACGCCCGCCGTGCCGCGGTTGAACAGGCCGCGGGCCGCATACAGTGCCGCGGCGAGACCGAAGTCCGGTGAGAACGGGATGCACAGCATCAGCGCGAGTCCGACCAGGCGCATCGCCGTCACGGCGCGTACGGTGCCGATGCGCCGGCTGAGCCAGTGTGCCAGTACCGCCCCCAGCGTCGCCAATGCGAAGCTCGCGGCCAGCGCCGGCCCGATGACCGCCGGCCCCTCCCCGAAGCGGCGCAGGAACCAGTAGGCGATTAACGGTGCGATGATGCCGATTGCCAGTCCGTTGACGGCGTTGGTGAGCGCCAGCTTGCGGATGCGGCGGTTCTCGTCGCGCTTGATCTGTGCCTCGAGGTGCTCCTCCGGGGCCGCGGCCGGTGCGGCGGATGGCGCCTCGCGCGTCGAGCCGATCAGCGCCAGCGAGGCGAGCGAGCCGAGCAGCGGCAGGGTGAAGAGGATGCGGAAGCTGGTCAGGTCGTGGTAGCCGAAGCCGAGTAGCGGGGGCACGCCGACGAGCAGCGCGCCGACGCCCATGCCCACGAACCCCAGCGTCGCGTTGAAGGACAGGGCGCGCCGGCGCGCCTCGCCGTCGACTTCGCGGGCGAGCCAGGCCTGCTCGACGGGCGAGAAAGGGCCGGCCGCGCCGTTGGCACCGCGTCCGAAGCCGGCGAGGGTGGCGGCCGCGATCAACACTGCTTCGTTGGGTGAGACGATCGCGGCGAGCGCTGCGGCGGCTGCCGCGAACTCGTAAATGATGAGCAGCCGGCGCCGGCTCACCCGGTCGCTCAACGGGCCGATGAACAGCGTCAGCAGCGCCCCGAACGCCAGGCCGGCCATGAGCACCAGACCGATCGCCGCGCCGCTGAAGCGAAGCGCATGCAGGTACAGACTGAAGCTCGCCACAGTCGCACCCTGGCCGATGCTGCGGACCGCGCGGGCGGACAGCAGGCAGCGAACGTTGTGGGGAAGGCGCTGGGGCACCGGGTCGCATCCAAGCCGGGGCCGGCCAGTATCGGGTCAGCACGCGCGCCGGTGCAACCCTCCCGCGCCGCTGCCGGGCGGATCAGGCGAGCAGTTCGGCGCGATGCCGACGCAGGCGTTGCAGCCAGGGCTCGAAATCCGTCGGCGACATCGCCTTGGCGAGCAGCCAGCCCTGCGCCAGCGTGCAGCCGAACTGGCGCACCAGCTGCCAGTCCTGCAGGGATTCGACGCCCTCGGCGACGGTCTCCAGCCCGAGCTCGCTCGCCATGTCGAGCGCCGAGCGCAGGATGACCTGCAGACTCTCGCGGTCGGCGGCGCCGTGCACAAAGCTGCGGTCGATCTTCAGTTCGGTGAACGGGATGCGGGCCAGCTGCTGCATGGAGGAGAAGCCGGTGCCGTAGTCATCGAGCGACAGCCGGAAGCCGCGCAGCCGCAGCCGCGTCAGCACCCCGAGCGCGACGGCCAGTTCGCGCAGCAGGGTGCTCTCGGTCACCTCGAGCACCACCTGCTCGGCGCGCAGTCCGTGCTTGCGCTGCAGGTCGGAGATCTCCTGCACGAGCTCACTGCGGTCGAGCAGCAGCGGGGAGATGTTCACGGCGATCGACAGATCCAGCCCATGCTGTGCCCACTGCGCGGTCTGCGCCATGGCGAGGTCCATCACACGCAGCGTCAGGGCGTGAATCAGGCCATGCTGCTCGGCCACCGGGATGAAGGCATCCGGGGCAATCCACCCGCGGGTCGGATGGTGCCAGCGGGCGAGCGCTTCCAGGCCCCGCACGTTGCAGGTGCCGATCTCAACCTGTGGATGATAGAAGGCGGTGATTTCGCCGCGCTCCAGTGCGCCGCGCAGCTCCTGGGGATCGACCGGCGCGCTGCTGCGCGGATCGCGCGCCGGCGTATCGCCCGGTTGGCGCTGCAGGAGCGTGCCGAGGCCCTCGTGCGTCAGGGGCTTCGGCAGGCTGCCGAGGATGCGCAGCCCGAGCGCCGTGCCCATGTCTTCGACGGAATGGCGCAGCGAGCTCTCGCGCGAGGAGGCGACGATCACCGGGGAGCGCAGCCGCCGTGCCGAGAGCTCCGCGAGCAGCTCCGGCCCGTCCATGTTTGGCATCTCCAGGTCGACGATCACCAGATCGGGCGGCGCCGGCAGCGCATCGAGCAATGCGAGCGCGGCCACGCCGTCCTCGGCCTGGTGGATCTGGCTGATGCGCATCTCCCGGCACAGCGCCGCGCCAATGCTCCGTTGGACGCCGCTGTCGTCGACAATCAGCACTGAATCGATGGCATGCAGCGCAGCGCTTGCAGACATAGTCGCGATGAACCCCTAAGCCGCCCGTCCGGCAGGGGGCGA
>JAKADE010000160.1 GCA_021820785.1 Pseudomonadota bacterium | reverse complement strand
TTCCATCGCACTACTCCAACACTTCGAAGGGGACGGGACTTTCCACCGAGGTGCGTGTCACCTCGAGCTGCGTGCGCGGCAGCGGCGGCAACCGGGGCACTTGACCCGGAACTTTCCCGCCGCGCTCGCCCCGCTTCCGGTTCGAAAGGCGCGTGCGCGGTTGAGTTGCCGGCGCCGACGGCGCCGCGTTCTGTCGTGTCTCATCTGAACGCCAGCGCTCGAGACGGGCCCGGCGCCGGCGTGCCCGAAGCTCCCCTCGGTCCGCCCGTGCCGCGATCAGCGCGTCGTTGTCCGCGAGACACCGTCGAACGAACTCGGGATCCGCGCCCTTTGCGCGTCGACCATCCCGGGCGCGGATCTCGTTCCACTCCCAGAGCGACAGGCGCGGCCAGGCCGCATTCACCCACGGAACCTGAAGGTGCCCGCCCTGCGGCAGGTCGAGCCAGATGGAGGAGATGTCGCGCGGATCGATGCGAACAACGCGCTTGATGTCGGGGTCGACGTATGGCGCCAGGGCATCGCTGCGATAGCGCAGGCAGTGCCAATCGATACCAACCGGTTTGACCACCCGCAGCGCATGCGGCAGCAGATCCGCAAAGAGTGTCTGCGGGTCGGCAGGGTGCGGGGGTACTACCACGCCATGCGGCGTGCGCCACGCGGCTTCCCAGGCGGCAAGTGGGGCCCCACCGAGGGTGCTGTGGCGCTCATGATGGTAAGCCGTGATCTCGTTGGTGAACCAGAGCTCGAGGTCCTCCAAGGTGAGTATCGCCTGCTGAGCCGGGTACGGGCTGCGCTTGCCGAGAATCTCGTTGAACGTGTTGCCGGGGATCAGGCGCATGCGACGCATGAACGTGCCGATCAGGCGTTCGATGCTGCCGCCGAATCGCGGCGTGCGAGCGGGCCGATAGCCGTTCTCGATGTGCTGGCGCTTGCAGCCCATCTGAAACGAGGCTGAGCGAAATTCCGCCCCGTTGTCGGTGTAGATGTACTGCGGACGACCGAATACCGGCCAGGGGCCCCTCGCGCCGATGGCTTTCAGCCAGCCCTCCTTGGGATAGATTGCGTGGCGAAGACAAAGCGCCACACTCAAGCGACTCGGCGCCTCGAAGGTGAGCACAAATCCCAGGATCGCCCGCGTGCAGACATCCATCGCGATCGTGAGCCACGGGCGCCCCAAGGGACCGCGGTCCCGGGCATCGACGATATGGGTGTCGACGAGCGTATGATCAATCTCAACGCGGGAGAGTGCGTGGGGGGCGGCGGCGGAGCCGCGCACGAGTCGCCGCCGGCTGCGCACCTCCTGCGCAACTTCGGGAGGCAGAGACTGCGGATCCGCTTTGAGCGCCTTGATGCGACCGAGAACTGTCGCGCGCGCGGGCACCGCCTTACCAATAGCCGCACAGTCGCCGCGAATCGCCTCGTACACTGCCCGAACCGAGCAGTTCCCGCTGCTCTTGAGCTTCGCTTCGACGGCGAAACGAATAATGGCGTCCAGGGCCGGATCGAGCGTGCGCTGGCCAGACTGAACACCCCGGCGTCTCGGCATCAGTCCCGTGATGTCCCCGGCGCGTCGGTAGCGATGCAGCCACCGGCGTACCGTGCGGGCAGAAACACCCAAGGTACTGCCCAAGCGTCGTGCCTCTTTGCGAGTCAACTCACCTCCACCGACGTAGGGCTTCAGCACCGCCTCACGGGCGGTCAGCCGCGCCAGTTGTTCGTCGCTCACGTTCGTGCCCTCGATGGGCTGCGGATCCGGCCCGGCGGGGCTTTTATCGACGGGCCTTACGGTTGCGCGCGCGACGATGCGCGTCTCGCCCGTTTCCAGGTCCTTGACCAGCAGCCGATCAAGCGAGAGAGCATGGACCAGCCGCACTTGAGTGACGCCGAGCCTCAGGCGTGTTCCCGGCGAGAAGGGAATGTCCTCCGGGTGCGCTGAGACGGGCCAAGGGACTGCCTCGGTGACCGAAGTCGATTCGGCATCGAGCTCGCGTACCGCGCTTTCTTTCCCAGCGGTGCGCCGAGTACGGACGTGACTGGGTGGTTGCATACGATCTCCCTCGAGGCGGCGCGCCGCGCGCGCAACCCCAACCGCCCGCCCGAAGCGCGGACGAGCGTCCAACGCTCCGGCGGACAATACTTCACCCTCGGGGACCTGCCCGATTCTTGACGCGGGATCAGGAAGGCGCAGATACTAAGTGCGACAACAGATGCGCCGAAGAACGTCTCTGTCGCCGCGGCGGACTCGCACGCCTCACCGTGCGGGTCCGCTGTGCCTCTTCCCCGAACCTGGATTGTTCAGCTCAAGTATTCGGTTCGTGCGTGTGTTGCTGACCTCCTGTCGCGCCCTGCGTGCGCGTCTTTGATAAAGCGTCTGCGTCTCGAACTGTGATCCAACCAATGAGCTTGCCCCTCCTCGCACCAGGGTGCAAGAATTTCGCACTCGGGCATGGAGAACACGGCTGACGGCCTGGATGCACTGATCGGCCAAAAATACATAACATGATGTTTCTAACTCGGGGTTGGAAGCGCTCTGATCCCCTGCACACACGGGTCTGGATTGAGCCATGACTATCGAAGCTGGTAACCGCCTCGCTGCGATTCTTATGGAACTGACTGCAGTGCGGGAACGCGAGAACGAACTGCTATCTCGCCTGACGGCGTTGCTGGCCACCCCGCCGCCGGATATGCCGGCCCACCTCGCCAAAGTTTGCGCTCAAGCTCTGGAGCTGTTCGAGGAGGATGCGGCACGGTTTCTCACGACCCCGCATCGGGAACTGCACGGCGAGAGACCCATTGTGGTCGCGCAGACCCCCGACGGCGCTGACCGCGTCGAAGACCTGCTCGGGCGCATTACCTACGGCATCCCAGCCTAACCACTCCCGCGAGTGGCGCAATCGCAGCGGCAGAGTTGATTGCTGAGGTCCACTCCGTCAGTGCTTTCCACTCGAAGATCATCCCCCGCCGCTCGTGATTGCCATCACCCGTGCGAGCTCTGCTCGCGAGAATTGACCATCCGCCCGGCCCCCAGCGCCGCGATCAGCGGGCAGCGCACTCTTCCTGCATTGGGCGTCGGCACGTGTCGAGCTCCTACCGCGCGCGCCGGTTCATCAAGTTCAATCAACCACCTTATTAGACTCGGTCCGAAAACAGGGATTCCCTGGCGCCGCCGTCATGCTGTCATCTGCCATGGGCCCGCGCGGCCATGGAGAACTTCGGATAGCCTGGTATAGTCATCTTTCCGTCCTCCGATCCAGTCGTTGCATTATCTTGTCCCTGAGAAGCGCTGTGAGATGAGCACCCATAAAAAGACACGCAAGCCCTCCGGGCGGGTCGCATTCGATGAGCGGGGAAATGCCACCTGGGAATGGCAGAGCGAGACCGGGCGATTCGACCATGACATCGATACCGGACGTCTCAGGAAGATCGGGTCGGACTTGAGCTGCGACGGTGCGCACGGGCCGGACCCTGCATCGCCGCACGATCCATACAACCAATCCGCACTGCCGGCGGACGCTCGGTCCCGCCCGAGGAAGCGCACGCTGGATGACTTGCGGCGGTTGAGCGAGGAGATCAAAGCGACACGCGCGAAGAAGGATCGCGGGTCGCGATAAGTCGTGCTGCTTCTGCCTCGTCGCGCCCGCGCGTGCCCCGGCTCTCGCGGCCCAGGTGACTGGCCACTTGGACCTCGAGCATCCGGGGATGCTACCAGGCGACCGCCGGCCGACGGTGGATCGGATTCATCTGAGGGAGGGAGCGGATTCTCGCACCTGGATTCCCACGACAGTAAGGGTCACCAACCCACGCTGAACCGGATTCAAGCTGATGTCCACCGGGAGCTCAGCACCGTCCTTGCAGAGAGCGACCAGCGGGAGACCGGTTCCCATCGGTCGCATACGACGTTCGTCCGTGAAGCGCAGGCGGTGACTGATGTGCGCGATGCGATACCGCTCGGGCACGAGGGACTCGACAGTCTGACCATCGAGCGCACCCGGCGCATACTTCAGCAGACGGCAGGCTGGATCGGTGGCGAACAGAATGGAGCCCGATTCGCCAACGATGAGGGCGCAGTCGCCCGCTTGCATCACGAGAGTTTCGAGATCCGCGGGGAGATGCATCAACAGGTTGTCGTTGGATTGTAAAAGTCTGAAATTCTCGTTGCGGTGACTTCTCCGGGTCAATACGGAGATATACACATCTCCGCGGCAAATTGACTCACGCCTGCGGGGAGGCCGAATTCCGTACCATGACGCCCATGACCATGCCCAATGAACTGTCCGCCGGCGCTCCGCCGGCCGAGCCACTCGCCGTGCTCGAGCGGTGGCTCACCGAAGCGCGCAACCACCGGGTGCAACCCAATCCGAACGCCATGGTCCTGGCCACGTGCGATGCCGAAGGACGCCCGTCGGCGCGCGTCATGCTCTGCAAAGGCGTGTCGGTCAAACCCGGCTATCTCACCTTCTACGCCAACTACCAGTCCCGCAAGGGCCGCGAGCTCGCAGCCAACGGTCGCGCAGCCGTGGTCTTTCACTGGGATGCGCTGCACCGGCAGGTGCGTATTGAGGGGCCGGTGGTCACGGCACCGTCGGCCGAGAGCGACGCCTATTTCGCCTCGCGTCCGTGGCAGAGCCGGATCGGCGCATGGGCGAGCGCACAGAGCGAGCCCGCCGAATCCCGGCAGGCGCTTGAGTGGGCGCTCGCGGCGGCGGCTGAACGCTTGGGAGCGCCGGTGCCGGATTACGCAATGCGCGCGCCGTTCGCGGGGGTGATCCCCAGACCACCCCATTGGGGTGGCTACCGTCTTTGGGCCGAATCGGTCGAGCTTTGGGTGGAGGGCGCGGCGCGCATTCACGACCGACTGCTGTGGACCCGGCGACTGACCGCGACCGGCGAGACGTTCGAACCGGAACCGTGGCGCGTCATCCGGCTACAGCCTTGAGCGGAGCCTCAGGGTCCTGAAGGGCTGCCGCAACAGCGCGAGCCTCACCATGGCGGCTGTTCGGTGCGCTGCATCCGCAGACCGCTCAGCGTCCGTCACCGCGCGTGCCCGAAGCGAGCACCGCGCCGATCTCCACGCTCCTGCGTTTCGACGACTTCTGCCGGCGGCGGCCTGCCAGCATCCGGGTAGTCTCTCCACCGATGCTGCGCCGGCGCCGGCAAGGTTGCTCTCGGGGCCGGCCACCGCCGCCACCCGTCTCTCGTTCGGCCGGCGATCGTCGATTCCACCCTTCGACCGCCCGATGACGCGGCGGAGCGCTGTACGATCGGCGGGTGGGGCTGCTTGCCGAGCCGCTGGCCCAGGCTGCCCGGAGGGCCGTGCCGCGGTCCGGGGCTCCTGGGTCACGACCTCCTACCGTCCCTCGACCGCCCGCCGTTCCCGGCCGGCGACCCCCTGTCGTTCGCGCTCGCACTCTTCGCGCACGCACTGGCTGGCCAACGCCCACGCGCGGTGACAATAGAGCTGCGGCTGTGCATCACGAACAATCACAGCCAGATCCGGATTCACGACGTGAATATTCATCGTCGCACACATGCACGCGACGCGCTCTTGGAACTCGGCACCGCCGGTGCGCAGCACTTGCCCGCCATGCTTCTGCGCCGCGATGCACAGTGCCGAGAGCCGGCCGGTGTCCCCGCGTCCGGGGCATTCACCGCTGGAATCGAGGGCCGCACGCTGATTCCATCCGCGCATTCCGCGCCGAGATCCCGGCCGGCGCCTGAGCGCTCCTGACTACTCTCCCCCGTCCGAGCGCTGCGCGTGAGGATTGACTGCCCGCCCAGCTCCCAGCGCCGCCATCAGCGGGCAGCGCACTCTCCCTGCATTGCGGTGACACTGGTCGACGAGCGCGGCGAGTGCTCGCTCGACCCGCCGCAACTGACCCAGCCGCTCCCGTACCGCAGCCAATTTGATGGCGCCCAGTCGTTCGGCTTCTCGGCAATGCTGGCCGTCCTCGAGCGCGAGGAGTTCCTTCACCTCCTCCAAGCTGAAGCCGAGTGCTTGGGCTTGCCGGATGAATCGCAGTCGCTCGGCGTGGGGCTCGCCGTAGCGGCGGATTCCGCCGGGCGGGCGGCGCGGCTCCCCGATGAGCCCCCGGCGTTGATAGTAGCGGATCGTCTCCACATTGACGCCGGCCTGTCTTGCCAGGGCTCCGATGGTATAGGACTCGAGCATATTGACTCCGTAGTCGAGTACGGTCTTAAGGTATCCCCAATACGGGAAATCGCAAGAGGTACGGCATGCGCGGAGAACCCCCGGCCCAACAACCCGCGGTCAGAATGGCCAGCCTCGCTCTCGGCGGGCTGGCGGCGATCCTGGCCTCGACCTGCTGTCTCGGACCGCTCGTCCTCGTGCTGCTGGGCGTGAGTGGCGCCTGGATCGGAAACTTGACGCGGCTCGAGCCCGACCGCCCATTCTTCCTCGGCGCCGCGCTGATCGCCTTGTTCTTCGCGTGGTGGCGCATTTTTCGGCCGGCGAGGGCCTGCACGCCTGGTGAGGTTTGTGCCATGCCGCATGTCCGGAGCATCTACAAGGTCATTTTCTGGTGCGTGGCCACGTTGATTGTGATCGCATTCGCCTTCCCGTACGCCGCACCCCTGTTCTATTGAAGCCCCCTGTTTCATTGAAGTAAGGAGTTCGTCATGAAAAAGCTGCTTG
>JAKADE010000159.1 GCA_021820785.1 Pseudomonadota bacterium | reverse complement strand
GGCAGCTCCGGCGGCTTGACCGGCTCGCGGCCGATGGCCTCGGCATCCTCGCCGCTGATGCGAAACAGGTTGCCTTCCATGTAGACGGTGAAGCTGCCGCCGAGCGCCTGCGTGATGTAGCCGGACTGGCCGGGCTGCAGGGTGACCTCGGTGCCGGCCGGCACGATGACCGCGCGCACTTCACGCTGCACGACGAACGGTTCGCTGTCATAACCGGGCATGCTTGAACCTCACTCCGTGGTGACGGCATCGGCGCTGCGATCGAGCGCCGCGCTCAACGTGTGCCAGCACAGCGTCGCGCACTTGACCCGCGCCGGAAACTCGCTGACGCCCGCGAGTGCCGCCAGCTTCCCTAGCGAGGCGTCCGGCGCCGTGTTCGGGTGCGTCAGCAGGGTGTGCACCTGCTCGTAGAGACGGCGCACCGTCGCGGTGTCCTTGCCCTTGACCGCTTCGGTCATCAGCGAGGCGGACGCGGTCGAGATGGCGCAGCCCTTGCCCTCGAAGCGCACGTCGCAGATGCGATCGCCCTGCAGCTGCACCCATACGGTGAGCCGATCACCGCACAGCGGGTTGTGGCCGTCGGCATGCGCGTCGGCGTGCTCGAGCGCGCCGAAATTGCGCGGCTGGCGGTTGTGATCGAGGATCACGTCGCGATAGAGATCTTTCAGGTCCATCAGCCGAACACCTCGCGGGCCTTGCCGAGCGCCGCCACCAGTGCATGGACGTCCGCCTCGGTGTTGTAGCAGCCGAAGGAGGCACGAGCGGTCGCCGGGATGTCGAAGAACGTCATGACCGGCATCGCGCAGTGATGGCCGGTGCGGATCGCCACGCCCTCGCTGTCGAGGATGGTGCCCAGATCGTGCGGGTGGCAGCCGCGCAGCGTGAAGGAGAGCACGGCGGCCTTGTGTGCCGCGGTGCCGATGATCTCCAGACCCGGGATGCGGCCGAGCTCGGCCGTGGCGAGGGCGAGCAGGTGCTGCTCGTGCGCTGCGACCGCCTCGATGCCGAGTCCCTCGAGGTAGTCCATCGCGGCGGCGAGCCCGACTGCACCGGAGATGTTCGGCGTGCCCGCCTCGAACTTCCACGGCAGCTCGTTGTAGGTGCTCTTCTCGAACGAAACGGTGCGGATCATGTCCCCGCCGCCCTGCCACGGCGGCATTTCCTCGAGCAGCTCCTCGCGGCCGAACAGCACGCCGATACCGGTCGGGCCATACAGCTTGTGTCCGGAGAAGGCGTAGAAGTCGCAGCCGAGCGCCTGCACGTCGACGGCGGTGTGCGGGACGGCCTGTGCGCCATCGAGCAGCACCAGCGCACCGCACGAGTGTGCGGCCTGCACGATGCGCTCGACCGGCAGGATCGTGCCCAGGGCGTTCGAGACGTGCGCTACGGCGACCAGGCGGGTGCGGGCGGTGAGCTGCCCGAAGAGCCGCTCGAGATCGACTTCCCCGCGCCGGTCGATCGGGGCGACCTTCAGCGTGCAGCCGGTCTGCTCGCAGACCATCTGCCACGGCACGATGTTGGCGTGATGCTCGAGGCCGGTGATCAGGATCTCATCGCCGGGGCCGAACCGCGGGCGGGCGAACGCCTGGGCCACGAGGTTGATGCCCTCGGTGGTGCCGCGCACGAACACGATCTCCCGCCGCGAGCGGGCGTTGAGGAAGCGCCGCGCGCGCTCGCGCGCGCCCTCGAAGGCTTCGGTCGCGGCCTGGCTGAGTGCGTGCACGCCGCGGTGCACGTTCGAGTGGTGATGGGTCTCGTAGCGCTCCACGGCGCGCAGCACCGCGTTCGGCCGCTGCCCGGAGGCGGCGCTGTCGAGATAGACGAGCGGATGGCCGTTGACCTGCTGGGCAAGGATCGGAAAATCGCGTCGCACACGCTCGGCATCGAACGGCGCGGCGGCGCTGGAAGCGGCAGTGCTCACAGCAACTCCTTCAGAGTCTCGAGCTCGCGCATCTGCCCGAGCAGGGTGGTCTCGATCTGGCGGCGCAGGTCGCCCGGTGCGATCTTCGCAATCACGTCCTCGAGGAACGCCCACTTGAGCAGGTGCTGCGCCGCCTCGGGGGCGATGCCCCGCGACAGCAGGTAGAACAGCATGTTCTCGTCGAGCTTGCCGGCGGTCGCGCCGTGGCTGCAGCTGACCTCGTCGGTGTAGATCTCCAGCTGCGGGCGCAGGTCGACTTCACATTGCGCGCCATCGAGCAGGCCGCGCAGCGATTGGCGCGAGTCGGTGCCGCGCGCTCCCTCGCGCACGACCACCTTGCCGTTGAACGCTGCGCGCGAGCGGCTCGAGGCAATGCCGCGGAAGGTCTGTTCGGTCCGCGTGCGCGGCGCGATGTGTTCGCTCAGGGCGTACAGGTCGAGGCTCTGCTGGCCGTCGGCGAGCGCCGCGGCCGCGAGTGCGAACTCGGCGCCGCGTCCGCTGAGGCGCGTGTGGACCGTCGAGCGGGCGCTGAGTGCACCGGCGCCGACGGCGAGCATCTCGTAGCGGGTATCTGCGGCGAGCTCAGCCGACAGCGTGTCGAACCACGCCGCCTGTGCCCCGAGGTGCTGCACCCGATAGTGGGTCAGCGCGGCATGCGGCGCGAGTTCGACCCGTACCGCACTGTTGACCAGGCTGTGCGCCTCGGCGCGGCCGAGGTGCCGCTCGATGACGCTCAGCCGCGAGTCCGCACCGAGTGCGAGGCGCACGCGTGGATATGAAGCGCCTTCGGTGGCTGCCGCCGAGGCGATGAACACCAGCTCGATGCCGCCGGCCTGTGCACCGGGGGTGACCTCGATCGAGACCGCCTCGGTGGCGAAGGTCTCGTTGAGCAGCGCCAGGCGTGCCTCCGGCAGCCGTGCGTCGAGCGGCCACGCCGCCGTGCCGGCATCGTCGGCGCGCGCCGTATGCACCGCTACGCCCTGCACCGCACTGGCACCCGAGTGCAGCCGGCCGTCGACGAAGACGTAGCGCGCGAATCCCTCCGGCACCCCGGGCAGCGGCGGTAGCGCCGCCGCCTGCGTCTGGGCAGGGGCGAAGCGCGCCTGCTCGAGCATGCGCAGGTCCGTGTAGCGCCAGTTCTCGTCGCGTGCCGCGGGCAGTCCCTGCGCGCACAGCGCCTCGAGCGCCTCGCGGCGCCGTTCCGCGCCGATCACGCCCGCGGGCAGTGTGGCGCGGACCGCGCCGTACTCGTCCTTCAGGCGATTGAGTACCGCGGCGCTCATGCCGCCTCGCTGATCAGCCAGTCGTAGCCGCGCTGCTCCAGTTCGAGCGCGAGCGACCGATCGCCGCTGCGCACGATGCGGCCCTTGACCAGCACGTGCACGCGGTCGGGGACGATGTGCTCGAGCAGGCGCTGGTAGTGCGTCACCAGCAGCTGCGAGCGGTTCGGCGCGCGCAGCGTGTTAACGCCGTGAGCGACGATCTTCAGCGCATCGATGTCCAGTCCCGAGTCGGTCTCATCGAGCACCGCGAGACTCGGTTCGAGCACCAGCATCTGCAGGATCTCGTTGCGCTTCTTCTCCCCGCCGGAGAATCCCTCGTTGACCCCGCGCGAGAGCATGCTCTCGTCCATGCGCATCAGGCGCATCTTCTCGCGCACCAGGGTGAGGAACTCGAACGCGTCGACCTCCGGTTCTCCGCGGTGGGCGCGCGCAGCGTTCACCGCGGCCTTCAACAGATAGACGTTGTTCACCCCGGGGATCTCCACCGGGTACTGGAAGCCGAGGAACACGCCCTCGCGCGCGCGCTCCTCGGGGCTGAGCGCAAGCAGGTCGTGTCCCTTGAAATGCACCGAGCCGGCGGTGACGGTGTACCCGGGGCGGCCGGCGAGCACGTGCGCGAGCGTGCTCTTGCCCGAGCCGTTCGGACCCATGATGGCGTGCACCTCGCCCTCGGGAACCTCCAGATCGAGTCCCTTGAGGATCTCCTGACCATCGACGGTGGCGTGCAGATTCTTGATCGTGAGCATGCGTATGACCTTGGGGTTAGCCGACCGCGCCTTCGAGGCTGACGGCGAGCAGATTTTGTGCCTCGACCGCGAACTCCATCGGCAGCTCCTTGAACACCGACTTGCAGAAACCGCTGACGATGAGGTTGACCGCATCCTCGGCGCTGATGCCGCGGGCGAGACAGTAGAAGAGTTCATCCTCGCTGATCTTCGAAGTGCTCGCCTCGTGCTCGACGGTGGCCGAGGGATTCTTCACTTCGACGTACGGGAAGGTGTGCGCCCCGCAGGTACCGCCCATCAGCAGCGAGTCGCACTGGGTGAAGTTGCGCGCCCCGGTGGCGCTCGGCAGCACCTGCACCAGACCGCGATAGGTGTTCTGGCCGTGGCCGGCGGAGATGCCCTTGGAGATGATCGTGCTGCGGGTGTTGCGCCCGATGTGAATCATCTTCGTGCCGGTGTCGGCCTGCTGGCGGTTGTTGACCGTGGCGACCGAGTAGAACTCGCCCACCGAGCCTTCTCCGCGCAGCACGCAGCTCGGGTACTTCCAGGTGATGGCCGAGCCCGTCTCGACCTGCGTCCAGGAGATGTGCGAGTTGCGGCCGCGGCACTCGCCGCGCTTGGTGACGAAGTTGTAGATGCCGCCGACGCCATCGGCGTCCCCGGGGTACCAGTTCTGCACCGTGGAGTACTTGATGTACGCGTCGTCTAGCGCCACGAGCTCCACCACCGCGGCGTGCAGCTGGTTCTCGTCGCGCTGCGGGGCAGTGCAGCCCTCGAGGTAGCTGACGTAGGCGCCCTCGTCGGCGATGATCAGCGTGCGCTCGAACTGGCCGGTCTTGGCCGCGTTGATGCGAAAGTAGGTCGACAGCTCCATCGGGCAGCGCACGCCCTTCGGCACGTACACGAACGAGCCGTCGGAGAACACCGCGGAGTTCAGGGCCGCGAAAAAATTGTCCCGATACGGCACCACACTGCCGAGGTAGCGCTCGATCAGCTCCGGATGGTTCTGCACCGCCTCGGAGAACGGGCAGAAGATTACTCCGGCCTCGTGCAGACGCTCCTTGAAGGTGGTCGCAACCGATACGCTGTCGAACACGGCATCGACCGCGACGCCGGCCAGCCGGGCGCGCTCGTGCAGCGGTACGCCGAGCTTCTCGTAGGTCTCGAGCAGCTTCGGGTCGACCTCCGCCAGGCTCTTCGGTCCGTCGGTCTTGTTCTTCGGCGCCGAATAGTACGAGATCGCCTGGTAGTCGATCGGCGGGTAGTGGGCCTGCGGCCAGTGCGGCTCGCGCATCTTCAGCCAGTGTCTGAGCGCCTTCAGGCGCCACTCGGTGAGAAACGCAGGCTCGCCTTTCTTGCGCGAGATCAGGCGCACCACGTCCTCATCGAGCCCGGGTGGCACCGTGTCCGAGTCGATGTCGGTCACGAAGCCGTGCCGGTAGCGGCGGCTTACCAGATCCTCGAGCGGTGTCGTGTCGTTCATGTGCGGTAAAGCGAGGCGGTTATATCGTCCATCAGGCACTCGGGATGCGCAGCGGGGCGGCAGAGACCGCCGCCTTCACGTCGCGCTCGAGCACCGGAAGACGCGTGTGGATGGGATCGAGGCCGGCGAGTTGCGCCAGGTTCACATCGCCGAGCGAGCGGCGGATCGCGAGGTTCAGCCGCTGCCAGACGCGCCCGACGCGGCAGCTGTCCTCGATGTCGCAGTGTCCGTGGGCCACCGAGCAGTCGGTGAGGGCCACAGGACCCTCGAGCGCATCGAGGATCGCCGCGGCGCTGATCTGCGTCGCCGGCCGGGCGAGCTGATAGCCGCCGTGCAGACCGCGCGTGGAGCTCACCAGCCCGGCGCGCTGCAACTGCTTCAGCAGCTTGCTCACCGTGGGCGCGCCGATGTGCGTCTGCTCGGCGAGCGCCGCGGCCGTCTGCACCCGCTGCGGCTCGGCGGCGAGCACGGCGAGCAACACCGTCGCATAGTCTGTGAGCCGGCTGATTCGGACCATGGCTGCATCCTCTGGAAGTAGGACTAGTTTAGTACTAATTGCGCCCGGAACCAAGCGCCGCCGTGCGGGTCATTTGGTATCCTTGCACGCCTCACGGTGCGCAGCGAAGTGATGCCGATCCGTCGGCATGTGCGGCCGATCCACCCTGTCGCGGAGAATCGTCATGAATCGCAGTGAGCTTGCTCGGATTGCCCAGGCGATGGTCGCCCGGGGCAAAGGGATCCTGGCCGCGGACGAGAGCACCGGCACCATCCGCAAGCGCTTCGAGGCGATCAAGCTCGAGTCGACCGAGGAGCACCGGCGCACCTACCGCGACATGCTCTTCAGCGCCCCGGGGGCGGCCGAGTCGATCAGCGGGGTGATCCTGTTCGAGGAGACGCTGCGCCAGAAGGCGTCCGACGGCACGCCGTTCCCGCAGTTCCTCACGCAGCAGGGCATCGTGCCCGGGATCAAGGTCGACCGCGGCGCGAAGCCGCTTGCCGGATTTCCGGGCGAGACGATCACCGAGGGACTCGACGGACTGCGCGAGCGGCTGATCGAGTACCGCGGGCTCGGCGCCCGCTTCGCCAAGTGGCGCGCGGTGATCGACATCGGCGCCGGAATTCCGAGCGCCTTTGCCATCGAGGCGAATGCGCACGCGCTGGCGCGCTATGCGGCGCTCTGCCAGGAGAACGACATCGTGCCGATCGTCGAGCCGGAAGTGCTGATGGACGGCGATCATTCGATCGAACGCTGCGAAGAGGTCAC
>JAKADE010000158.1 GCA_021820785.1 Pseudomonadota bacterium | reverse complement strand
AACGGCTCGAACAGCGCCGAGAGCGCGAGGCTCGCGGCCGATTCGGTGCTGCTGCTGAAGCCCAGGCCGAGGACCGCCTTGCGCGGCAGCTCCCCGAGCAGCGCGACGTTGCCCGGTCCGGCCTGCTCGTACTCCCAGCGCATCGCGCCATTGCATTTGAAGTCCTGCCAGCCGTCGCTCGTGCCGACGTACCCGCAGCTCGCGCGTCCCCACGCATCGCGCTGGTCGTCATCGACCGCGCCGAGGGCGAGCGCGAACGGGCCCTGTTCGGCCAGCAGCAGCCGGTGGCCGCGGTGATCGGCGACCGTCGCGATGTTCCCGTGGCCGGTGCCGCCCAGGTGCGGTGCGAGCAGCGCGTAGGGGCGCAGCTGATCATCGCCGGTGAGCTCCACCTCGATCAGCAGCACATCGCGCTCGGCGGCCGGCACGATCCTCAGGCGCAGCTCGAAGCGCTCGTGGCGGTGTATCACGCGCACCGCGGGGATTCCGGAGCCGGCGAGCGTGATGGTCGGATTGCCGAGGCGCTTGACCTCGACCCAGAAACCACGGCCGTCGCCGACGATGAAGCCCAGATCGCGGATCTGCGGAATGTCGAGACGCGGGTAATAGACTTCGTTGACGATGCCGCCGCCGACGGTGAACCACAGTCGGGGTCGTCCGAGGGAACACCCTACGACGTCTTTGGCGCTGCTGCACCAGGTGGGTGAGAGACCCGGCGCGCCCGGGGCTACTCCAGAGCCGATATCGCTCATGAGGATCCTCCTGTTTCCTGCTGCGCGCTTTTTGGTCAAGCGTGCCGAAGCCGGGTACGATACTGCATGCTCTGGCTCAAGGCATTCCATATCGTATTCGTGGTCACCTGGTTCGCCGGGCTGTTCTACCTGCCGCGGCTGTTCGTCTACCACTGCGAGACCACCGATGCGCCCGGTCTGGCGCGCTTTGCGGTGATGGAACGGCGGCTGTTCGCGCTGATGAGCATCGGCGGGGCGCTCACCGTCGCCTTCGGCCTGTCGATGGTGATCGATGCGCCGGCGTTTCTCGAGTTCACCTGGCTGCGCGTGAAGCTGGTGCTGGTGGCGGCGCTGATCGGCTACCACTTCTGGTGTTATGTGCTGATGCGCGACCTGGTCGAGGGGCGCAATCGTCACTCGCAGCGCTGGTTCCGGTTCTTCAACGAAGTGCCCGGAGTGCTGCTGATCGCGATCGTGCTGCTGGCGGTGCTGCGGCCCTAGCCGCCGGAGCGCTTTGCGTCGTAGCCGCGCTGGCGCAGCGCCTCGACCAGCCGGTCGCGGTGCTCGCCCTGGATCTCGATACGGCCCTCGCGGACCGCGCCGCCGGCGCCGCAGAGTTTCTTCAGTTCGCGGCCGAGCGCCTCGAGTTCCGCCGCGGCGAGCGGCAGGCCGAGCACGACCGAGACGGCTTTGCCGCCGCGACCGGCCACTTCGCGCGCCACCCGCACGCGCCCCGTCGCGGCGCTCGCCGGGGCGGGGCGCGCCTCGGTGCGCGGGGGTGCGGAGGGGGATTTGCGCAGTACGACGCCGCGGGCGGTGGGGTAGGATTTCACGCTGCGGATTATGACCGCGCTGCCATCCCTCCGCCATTGCGGCCGCCCCCTCGAGATGCGATGCTCATTTCGTCGAGCCACCGAATCGCGAATGGATTGGAACGTGCGTTGCACTTTTGGGGCGGTAAAATTTCCAATCAGCCGGCAAACGGCGATGACGGGGATCAGAATTCATGACGCAGTCGCGCCTGCACGTTCCACATCCTCCGGCACGCCCGGGGGAGACGCCGGACTTCAGCTACCTGGAGATTCCGCCGGCGGGGCATGAGCCCCGACCGGACACCCTGGCGCCTGCGCTGCAGATCGAGCGGCTCGGCACCGGCATGGTGCGCGTGCTCGATGACCAAGGCCGCGCCGTCGGCCCGTGGAACCCGCACCTGGAACCCGAGGAGCTGCAGGTGGCGCTGCGGCACATGCTGCTGACGCGCCACTTCGATGATCGCATGCAGCGCATGCAGCGCCAGGGACGCATCTCGTTCTACATGAAGTCCACCGGCGAGGAAGCCGTGGCCGTCGCGCAGGGCATGGCGCTGCAGCCGGGCGACATGCTCTTCCCCTCGTACCGTACGCAGGGACTGTTCATCGTGCGCGGCAAGAGCCTGGTCGATCTGATGAGCCAGTGTCTCTCCAATACCCGCGACATGTGCCGCGGCCGCCAGATGCCCATCATGTATCACTGGGCCGAAGGCAACATCTTCTCCATTTCCGGCAATCTCGCCACCCAGTTTCCCCAGGCGGTCGGTTGGGCGATGGCTGCGGCCATCAAGGGCGAGGATCGCATCGCGGCGAGCTGGATGGGCGAGGGTTCCAGCGCCGAGGCCGACTTCCATCACGCGCTCACGTTTGCCGCGGTGTACCAGGCGCCCGTAATCCTGAACGTGGTCAACAACCAGTGGGCGATCTCGAGCTTCCAGGGCTTCGCCGGGGGCGAGCGGCGCACGTTTGCGCAGCGCGGCCCCGGGTACGGGATCCCCGGCGTACGGGTCGATGGCAATGATTTTCTCGCCGTGTACGCGGTGACTCGTTGGGCGGCGGAACGGGCGCGCGCCAGCGGCGGCCCCACGCTGATCGAACATGTGACGTATCGTGCCGCGGCGCACTCGACCAGCGACGATCCTTCGCGCTACCGGCCGAAGGAGGAGTGGCAGGCGTGGCCGCTCGGCGATCCGGTGAAGCGCCTGAAGGAGCATCTGATTGGCATCGGCGAGTGGTCCGAGGAGCGGCACGCGGCGCTCGAGCAGGAGCTCGAGGCGCACGTGACGGCCTGCTGGAAGGAGGCAGTGACCTACGGCACGCTCAGCGATGGACCGACGCTGGACCCGACGAGCATGTTCGAGGACGTCTTCCACGACATGCCGGCGCACCTGAAGCGTCAGCGCGAGGAGCTGCGCAGCCTGACGGCCGCACAGCATGCCGCCGCCGCCGCGAAGGTTCCGGGCGGGGAGGGCTGATCGATGGCACAGATGAACATGGTGCAGGCGATCAACTCGGCTCTCGACGTCATGCTGGGGCGCGACCAACGCGTCGTGGTGTTCGGGGAGGACGTCGGGTACTTCGGCGGCGTGTTCCGCTGCACCGACGGCCTGCAGCGCAAATACGGCGAGCACCGCGTGCTCGACACCCCGATCGCCGAGGGCGGCATCGTCGCCGCGGCGATCGGCATGGGCGTGAACGGCCTGCGCCCCGTCGCCGAGATCCAGTTCGCCGACTACATCTACCCGGCATTCGACCAGATCGTGAGCGAGCTGGCCCGACTGCGGTATCGCACCGCCGGTGATTATTCCGCGCCGGTCACCATCCGTACGCCCTGCGGGGGCGGCATCCGCGGCGGCCAGACCCACTCGCAGAGCCCGGAGGGCGTGTTCACGCACGTCTGCGGGATCAAAGTGGTGATGCCCTCGAATCCCTACGATGCCAAGGGGCTGCTGATCAGCTCCATCGAGGACGAAGATCCAGTGGTGTTCTTCGAACCGAAGCGCATCTACAACGGGCCGTTCGACGGTGATCCGCACAAGCCGGCGGTGCCCTGGAGCACGCATCCGAAGGGTGAGGTGCCCGAAGGGCACTACGCGATTCCGATCGGCAAGGCCGAAGTGGTGCGTCCCGGCAAGGATGTCACCGTGCTGACCTACGGCACCATGGTGCACGTGGCGGAAGCGGCGGTGCGTCTCGCCGAGGTCGATGCCGAGATCATCGATGTGCGCACCATGGTGCCGCTCGACGTCGATACGCTGTGCACCTCGGTGAGCAAGACCGGGCGCTGCGTGATCGTGCACGAGGCGACCCGGTTCAGCGGTTTTGGTGCGGAGCTGTCGGCTACCGTGCAGGAAGAGTGCTTCTGGCAGCTCGAGGCGCCCATCGCCCGGGTCACCGGATGGGACACTCCCTATCCCCATGCCTTCGAGTGGGACTACTTTCCCGGTCCGGCGCGTATCGCCGCAGCGATCCGCAGCGTGATGGAGGCGCGATGAGCCGCTACGTCTTCAAACTCCCGGATCTCGGCGAGGGTACCGTGTCTGCCGAAATCGTCGGCTGGCACGTCAAACCCGGCGATACGGTCGAGGAAGAGCAGGTGCTGGTCGAGGTCATGACCGAGAAGGCGGCGGTGGAAGTGCCCTCGCCGGTCGGTGGCAAGGTGATTTCGACCACCGGCGAGCCGGGCGAGATGGTCGCCGTCGGTGCCGAGCTGATTGTGTTCGAGACGGGCGGCGAGCAGCCGTCCGCTGCTGCCCCGGCGCCGGCCGCAACGCCAGCGCCTGCTGCCGCCCCGGCGCCGGCCGCCGCCGCAATGCCTGCCCCCCAGGCTCCGCCTGCCACGGCGCGCGGGCGGGTGATGACGTCGCCCGCCAACCGGCGACGCGCACACGAGGCCGGCATCGATCTGCAGCGGGTGCACGGCAGCGGCCCGCAGGGCCGCATCCTGCGCGAGGACCTGGAGGCACACCTGCGCGGCGCGCCGCAGCCCGCGTCCGCAGCCGCTGCGCGTGCGGGCGTGCCGCCGCAGCTGGCGTCGCCGCCCACCGAGGAAATCAAGGTCATCGGGCTGCGGCGCCTGATCGCCCAGCGCATGAGCGAGGCGAAGCGCAACATTCCGCACTTCGCGTATGTCGAAGAGGTCGATGTCACCGAACTCGAGGGGTTGCGGCGGCACCTGAACGGCCGCCTCGCCCCCGGGGAGCCCGCGCTCACCTATCTGCCGTTTCTCGTCGTCGCACTGGTGCGCGTGCTGCGGGACTTCCCGCAGTGCAACGCGCACTACGATGCCGAGCGGGGCGTGATCATCCGCCATCGCGCAGTGCACGTCGGCGTGGCCACGCAGACTCCTGACGGTCTGAAGGTCCCCGTGGTGCGCAACGCCGAGCAACGCTCGCTGTGGGACATCGCTGCGCAGATGCGGCGCGTGACCGAGGCGGCGCGCACCAACAAGGCGACTCGCGAAGAGCTGAGCGGTTCGACCATCACGCTCACCAGTCTCGGCAAACTCGGCGGCATCGTCAGTACGCCGATCATCAATGCCCCGGAGGTTGCGATCATCGGCGTGAACCGGGCGGTCGATCGACCCATGGTCGTCGACGGCGCGGTTGTCGTGCGCCGGATGATGAATCTCTCCTCATCGTTCGATCACCGCTTCGTCGACGGCTACGACGCGGCCGCGATGATCCAGGCGATGAAGGAGCTCATCGAGCACCCGGCGATGATCTTCATGCACCCGCGGGAGTGATCAGCGCGGCGTGCCCAGGATCTCGGCGCGCACGTCGTCAATTTCCCGCGCGCGCGACGGCCGTAGCTTCGCGCCTGTGCAGCGATCGGGGCGCGGGCAGCGCGAGCTGCGCGGGCAGATGAGGTGTGCCGGCCGTTCGAGCGCGGTGTCGATCCAGGCGATATTGAGCACGTTGGCGACGGCCTGCAGTGCCGACTTCGCACCGCGCGGGGGATGGGCTTCGCCGCCGCCGCGCGTACAGGCGGCCTGGATGGCCGCGGTGATCTCCTGACTCGAGACTCCATTGGCATCCAGTGCCGGTGCCAGGTCGACGCCGACCGACAACACGTGCGGGTTGCCCGCCATGTCGCGTACCCGCCGCGAGTGACAGCAGTAGAGCAGCGAGCGGTCTCCGTCGCGCAGCACCGAGATCTGCGAGCCGCTGTCGCGTTCGCTGTCGAGCATGCGGAACACCGCCCAGTTCGGGCACGGATCACTCACCTGCGCGAGGTTGCCCCAGGGCAGGGGGATCCCGTTGCCCCGGTACACCGCGCGCAGGTAACCGGGCGGATAGGCATCGAAGAAATGCCAGTACGGATACGGCGACACCTTGGTCATGCGGCGCATGATCACGGCGGGCGTCAGCTCGAGCCATGCACTGCTCTCGACCCGGTAGCGCTCGCGCGCCAGGAAGCGCCGGAACGGCACGCGCGGCGCCAGCAGCGCGCCGGCGAAAAAGCTGCACTCGAAGTCGCGCCAGGCGTGCAGGACGTCCTCGGCGTTCATGCCGGCGGTCGAGGCGCCCTCGGGGCTGCCGCCCATCTCCCCGCCCGTGGCATGCGCTGACTTCAGGCCGTCCCCGCCGTGCAGCACCTTGTGCGCAATGTGCGCCGCCAGATCGAATTTCAGTCGTGCCGGATCGGACAGCAGCGCGCGGTTGGCGTAGATGAATCGCGGCGACTCGAAGAACGAGCGCACCACGCTGCGCACCTCGCGGTCCTTGTCGCGCGCCAGCAGCGCCTTGCGCTCGAACCAGCGGATCTCCAGGCCGTGCCGGCGGGTCAGGCGCATCAGGTCCTCGACGCCGAGCGGAAACCTGCGCTCGCCCACTTCCTCCGCCGCGCGCTCGAGATCCGGAAAGTCGTTGCGCGAGAATTCCTGGTGGGTACGGATCAGCAGGTGGGCAAATTGTCGCCCGCTCGTACCGGTCTGCTGCAGCAGCTCCGGGATCGCCGCTTGCAACACCTCCTTGGAGAACAGGAATGCCGGCTCCAGCGGCACCTTCGCCGCACCGCCGGCCGGTGCCGAGAGCGTCACCAGCTCCGCGCTGCTGCTCTCGTCGAGGAACCAGCTCGGCTCGCGCTGGAATACCAGCGCGAGCAGCTCGAGCAGTTCCGCGGACGGAACCCGCTTGCCG
>JAKADE010000157.1 GCA_021820785.1 Pseudomonadota bacterium | reverse complement strand
CCGGTTCGGGCTCGGGCTCGGGCTCCGGCGATGGCGCAGCGGCGGCCGATCGGTCGGCCGCCGCGCCGTCCTGGGGAGGGGGCTCGGCGAGCGACTCGAGCGCATTGAAGACGCTGCGGCAGCGGCCGCAGCGGACATGGCCCTGCGCGGCGCGCAGGTCCGCCGCCGTCACGACCAGCATCAGGCCACATTTGGGACAGACGGTGAACATTCAGATCGGTTCCTCGGCGCGGCGCCGTCCCGACAAGGCAACCCAGCCCTCGCGGGTCGCAAACGGCTTCAGCGCGAACCACGGGGCGTATGCGGCGATGACCTCATCGGCATCAGGCTCGAGCAGCCCGGCGAGCAGCACCGCTCCGCCGGTCGCAACCAGCGCTGCGAACCGCGGCGCCAGCGCCACCAGAGGAGCGCACAGGATGTTCGCCATCAGCAGCGCCACCGGCGGCTCGAGCGCTTCGGCGGCTGCGCACGGGCGGATCTGGCGCTCCAGGCCGTTGGCCGCAGCATTCTCGTGCGTGGCGAGCAAGGCCTGCGGATCGATGTCGAAGCACTGCACGCGCCGCGCCCCGAGCCGGGCCGCAGCAAGCGCGAGCACGCCGGATCCGCAACCGTAATCGACGACCTCGCCGTCGATGGGCGGATGAGCGTCAAGCCACTCCAGGCACAGCGCCGTGGTCGGGTGCGTGCCGGTGCCGAAGGCGAGACCCGGATCGAGCCGCACGACCGCGGCGTCGGGATCCTCGACCTGCTCGTGCTGCGGGCAGATCCACAGACGCCGTCCGAAGCGCATGGCATGGAAGTCGCGCAGCCACTCGCGCTCCCAGACCCGGTCGGCGAGCCGCCGCGCCGTGAGGCGCTCCGGCGCGACCCCGAGGGCGGCGCTCAAGCGGGCGATGAGTGCCTCCTGCGGCGCATCGGGCGCGAACAGCGCCTCCAGGCGCGTCGCCGGCCAGAGCCGGAATTCCCCGGGGGCCGGCTCGAGCACCGGTTCGTCACGCGCGTCGGCGAACGTGATCGCGCTCGCGCCGCACTCGAAGCAGGCCGCCTCCGCCCCGTCCGCCGGGAGCTCGCCGAGATCGAAGCTGATCTGCAGAAACTCGCTCATGGCTCACCGTGCAGAGGCGCCGCGGCGCGCCGGTCAGGCTTCGCCCCGGCGCCCCGCGGTCACTTCAGACCCAGCCGACGCTCCAGGTAATGGATGTCCGTGCCGCCCTTCTGGAAGGCTGCATGATTGCAGATCTCCTGGTGCAGCGGAACGTTGGTCTTGATGCCCTCGATCACCATCTCGGCGAGCGCATTGCGCATGCGCGCGATGGCCACCTCGCGCGACTCGCCGTGTGTGATCAGCTTGCCGATCAGCGAGTCGTAGTAGGGCGGCACGTTGTAGCCGGAGTAGACGTGGCTGTCGACCCGCACGCCGGGGCCGCCCGGGGCGTGCCACAGCCGCACGGGTCCGGGCGAGGGCATGAAGTTCTTCGGGTCCTCGGCGTTGATGCGGCACTCGATCGCATGGCCGCGGATCTGGATGTCGTTCTGCACGTACGGCAGCTTCTCGCCGGTGGCGATCAGCAGCTGCGCCTTCACCAGATCGATGCCGGTAATCAGCTCAGTCACCGGATGTTCGACCTGGATGCGGGTGTTCATCTCGATGAAGTAGAACTCCCCGTCCTGGTAGAGGAACTCCAGCGTCCCGGCGCTGCGGTAACCGACCGCGACGCACGCCTCGACGCAGCGCTCGCCCATGGTGCGCCGCTGCTTCGGGGTGATTCCGGGGGCGGGGGCCTCCTCGAGTACCTTCTGGTGGCGCCGCTGCATCGAGCAGTCGCGCTCGCCCAGGTGCACGACGTTGCCGTGATGGTCGGCGAGGACCTGGAATTCGATGTGCCGCGGCCGCTCCAGGAATTTCTCCATGTACACCTGGTCGTTGCCGAAGGCCGCCAGCGCCTCGCTGCGCGTCACGCCGATGGAGTTCAGCAGCGAGGCATCACTGTGCACCACGCGCATGCCGCGGCCGCCGCCGCCACCGGAGGCCTTGATGATCACCGGGTAGCCGATGTCCCGGGCGATGCGGAAGTTCTCATCCGGATCATCGCCGAGCGGTCCGTCCGATCCCGGCACGCACGGTACGCCGTGCGCCTTCATCACGCGGATCGCGGAGACCTTGTCGCCCATGGTACGGATCGTCTCGGCCTTCGGCCCGACGAACACGAAGCCGCTGTTCTCGACCCGTTCGGCAAAATCGGCGTTCTCGGAGAGAAATCCGTAGCCGGGGTGGATGGCCACCGCGTCGGTGACCTCCGCGGCGCTGATGATGGCCGGCATGTTCAGGTAGCTCGCCGTCGAGGGCGGCGGGCCGATGCACACCGACTCGTCGGCGAGCAGAACATGCTTGAGGCTGTAATCGGCGGTGGAGTGCACCGCCACGGTTTTGATGCCCAGCTCGCGGCACGCCCTGAGGATGCGCAGGGCGATTTCACCGCGATTGGCGATGAGAACCTTTTCCAGCATGGCGGCGCGCGCTTATTCGATGACGAACAGCGGCTGGCCGTACTCGACCGGGTCGCCGTTGCGCGCCATGATCGAGGTGATCCGTCCGGCACGGTCCGCTTCGATCTGATTCATCATCTTCATCGCCTCGATGATGCACAGCACCTGGCCGACCTTGACCTCATCGCCGATCTCCACGAACGACTTCGCGCCCGGCGTCGGAGCGGCATAGAACGTGCCGACCATCGGCGCGGTGACCACGTGCTCGTTGGAGCGCGCCTTGGCCGCTTCGGCGGCCGGCGCCACGGCGGCCGGTGCTTCGGCCGGCAGTGCCGCGGCCATCTGGGGCAGGGCGAACTGCGGCATGGCATGCACCAGCGCGTTGCCGGTGGGCATGCGGCTGATGCGCACGGCCTCTTCGCCTTCCTTGATCTCGATTTCAGCGATGCCGGACTCCTCCAGCAGTTCGATCAATTTTTTGATTTTGCGGATATCCATGTGGGAAATCCCCCTCACGTCATGGGACGGTATGCAATGGAACGACTCGGGGTCACCCGGCGTGCGGCGCCCGGGCGAGATGCTGTGCGGCAGCGCGCACGGCCAACTCGTAACCCAGGGCGCCGAAGCCCGAGATCACCCCGAGGGCGATGTCCGAGAAATACGATCGGTGCCGGAACGGCTCACGCGCGTGCGGATTGGACAGGTGGACCTCGATCAGCGGCAGGTGAACGGCCAGGATCGCGTCCCGCAGCGCGACGCTCGTGTGGGTGAAGGCGCCGGGGTTGAAGATGAGGCACCCCACGCCTTCGGCGCCGGCCCGGTGAATCCGCTCGAGCAGCAGGTGCTCGGCGTTGCTCTGAAAGCATTCGAGCGTGCACCCGGCCTCGCTCGCGCACTCTGCGGCGCGCCGCTCGAGGGTCTCGAGCGTATCCGCCCCGTAGATGTGCGGTTCCCGCTGTCCGAGCAGGTTCAGGTTCGGGCCGTTCAGGAGCAACAGGCGTGTCATGCGGAATATCGGCAAGCCTTGGCGCACAGAGCGCAGGCAATTTACCCTAATTCCGGGCGAAATGGGCGGATTTTGTCGCGATTGGACGGGATCGGGCCGAAAACGCCCTCAACCCTGAGCGTGCGTCGCGCGTCGTGCCGCCTGCTGCGCGATTTCCGCGGAGATCTGCCCGCGGGCGGCGGCCAGGCTGATCTGGCCGCGGTCCAGTGCCCCGATCCGCTCGAGGATGATGTGCACCTCGGCGGCGTGCAGGCGTCCTACCTCGACCGTCACGATCCGACCGTGCGCATCGACGAACACGGACAACGGAAAGGCCGCCACCATCCCGAGTGCGCGGATGGCGCGCATCCCGGAACGTAGGCCGATGAGCAGAGGATAGCGGATTCCGGCCTGCTGCGCGTAGCGCAGGACGGCCGGGCGTGCGTCGACCGCCACGCCGATCACCTGCAGACCCTGGGGCCGGGTCCGGCTCAGTTGCTCGAGCAGCGGCACCTCGGCGCGGCAGGGCGAGCACCACGGGGCCCAGAAATTCACCAGCAGCGGCCGGCCGCCCCAGTCGGCGAAGCGGCGCAGCCGCCCGTGCCGGTCGCGGAACGGAATCTCGGGCAGGGCGTCGGGCAGCTTCGGTCGCGCGCGGTGTGCGGCGGGCGCCGCGGCCGGGCGCGGGGGAGTGGCTGGAACGAGCGGCGCGGCCGCCGGTGCCGGCCGCGCCGCCCGCAGGGCATACCCCATGATGCCGGCCGCGAGGATCAGGCCCGCGGCGAGCGCGCCGCGGACGATCTTGCTGCCGCGGCTCATGCGGGCGGGCGCCCCAGGGCGGCCTCGACGCGGCGCAGGAATGCTGCGGCATCGAGGTAGCCGACCACCCGCTCATGGCGGCGCTCGTGGCCGTTCGGGCCATAGAAGGCGATGGTCGGCGGCCCATAGATGCCGAAATGCTTCAGCAAAGCCTGGTCGGCCGCGTTGTTGGCGGTGACGTCCGCGCGCAGCAGCAGGGTATGGGCGAGCGCGCGGCGGACCTGCGGGTTGGTGAACGTGCTGGCTTCCATCTCCTTGCAGGAGGTGCACCAGTCGGCATAGAAGTCCACCATGACCGTCTGGTGGCGCGCGGCCGCGGCCTGTACGTCGCGCTGCAGTTCGGCAACCGAGCCGAGGGGCGCGAAGTGCAGCGTCGGCGGCCCGCCGCGAGACAGCGGTGCGAACGGGTGGGTGCCGCCCAGCGCCGCGCCGGTCAGCAGCGTCGCGGCATACACGCCGAGCAGTACACCGGCGGCGCGCAGCGCCATGCGGCCGTGACGCGTCACGTGCCGCTGGGACCATACCGCCCATGCGGCGGCCAGCACCGGCAGCGCCCACAGGGCGAGTGTCAGGCGGGCCGGCACGAGCCGCGCCAGCATCCACACTGCCACCGCCAGCATCATGGCGCCGAACAGCCGCTTCACCAAGTCCATCCAGGCGCCGGCCTTCGGCAACAGCCGCCCGGCCGAGGCGCCGACGGCCAGCAGCGGGGTGCCCATGCCGATACTGAGGGCGAACAGCGCCGCCCCGCCGCGGGCGATCTGGCCGGCCTGGCCGATCACGGCCAACGCCCCGACCAGCGCCGGCGCCACGCAGGTGGTGACAATCAGGGCCGAGAGGGCGCCCATGGCGGCGACCCCGCCGAGGCTGCCGGCGGTACGCCGGCCGCTGAGCTCGGCGAAACGGGTCTGCAGGGCGGCGGGCATCTGCACGGTGAACAGCCCGAGCATGGCCAGCCCCATCGCTCCGAGCAGCGCGGCGAACCCCCCGAGAATCCACGGCTGCTGGAATGCGGCCTGCACTTCCCCGCCGGCCGCCGCGGCGGCCATTCCGGCGAGCGTGTAGGTGAACGCCATGCCGAGCACGTAGGCGAGCGAGAGCAGGGTCGAGCGGGCAGTGCCGACCGTGCGGCCCCCGGCGATGAGCGCCGAGAGGATCGGGATCATCGGCAGGCAACAGGGCGTGAAGGCCAGCGCCAGGCCCGCCAGGTAGAACGCCCCGAGCATCGCGAACAGATTGCCGGAGCGGATCAGCGCGGCGAAGCGGCTCTGGCTCGTCGGCTGCACGCGGGGCGCGGCCGCACCGCTCCGCGGCGCCGCGGGCGCCGCCGCCGCGAGGCCGGCAGGCAGGGCGACCGTGACCGTCTGGGTGATCGGCGGGTAGCACAGGCCCGCATCGGCGCAGCCCTGATAGGTGACCGCGAGCGCTGCATCGCCCGGTGCGGCCACGGTGCCGCGCTGCACCGCCAGTTCGCCCGTGACGGCCGTGCGGTAGATCTGTTCGCGACCGAAGAACGGATCGATCTTCACGATCCCGGGCGGGAGGCTCAGCGCACCGAGGACCGTGCCGGAGAGCGCTCGCACATGGATGCGGCTGCGATACAGATAGAAGCCGGGCCGGATGGTCCAGGACAGGCGCAGCCGATGGGCCCCGGGCGCCGCCTTGAAATGAAACACCTCGCCGGGCGGAGGAAATTTGTTGCCGCCCGAGGCCTGCGTGCCCAGCGCCGCGAGCACCGCCGGCGACAGCGAAGGCGGGCTGCCGGCGCGCGCCAGGCCGGGCAGCGCGCTCAGCAGCACCAGGGCGAGCGCACTCGCCGCGGCCCACGGGCGGTGCGCCGGGCGTGCTCCCGGCGTCACGGCGTCACCTCGGCCGCGAGCCAGGACAGGTAGGCGGCAGAGCCGGCCGCGATCGGCAGGGCGATGATTTCCGGCACCGTGTAAGGATGCAGCGATTTGAGGCGCATTTCGAGGTCCGTGAAGCGGCTGGCCAGGGTTTTGATGACCAGCAGCACTTCCGGTTCATCCACCAGCCGGCCTTCCCAGCGGTACATTGAGCGGACCGGCTGGCGCGTCACGCACGCGGCCAGCCCCGCCTCGAGCAGCGCCCCGGCGATGCGGGCGGCAGCCGCCTCGTCGGGGCAGCTCGTCAGGACCACGATGCTGTCGGTCATCCGGTGTGCCGGGGCTGGAGCGGGAAAGGACTCATTCTAATCCGTTCGTACCGACCCGGCGTGAGGGGTATCCACAGCCCCCGGGACGCAGGGCGAGAAAAAATTGACCCCGGCAGGGTTGAAAATCCGACCGGCCTACCTATCATTAGCAGCCACACGGGTAGAGTGCTAATAGCTCTCCCGTGGCTTTAACTTAATCCATCGTATTCTTTTAAGGAGCGT
>JAKADE010000156.1 GCA_021820785.1 Pseudomonadota bacterium | reverse complement strand
GAGATTTGTTCACGCCGGTATTGCAGTTCTCTTGATGAACTGGGCTGGAATAGGCACAACCCGGCGTGGTCGCTTTGAGGAGTCGAGACGCGCCCTTGAAAGTGCAGTTTCGCAGTACAGAAATGCGATTTCGACTGTCGCCGGGGAAGGTGTTCGGATTAGCCGCGCAATGGTGATGGGATGGAGCTTTGGAGGGCTATTTGCGGCGCACGCCATTCAGTCGCTGCCTAATTATGTGGCAGCGCAAATCGGCGATCCGGCGCAATACAACGTTACTGCGTTCGGATTGGGTGGAGAATATTGGCGGAATCAATCGGATATCTTCTTTGGCGGCCCGCCTACAGGGCGGTACCTGAGTCGATACCAGTACTTAGATCCGGTGGGGGATGGACGGCCAGCAATGGGGCCAATTCTCTACGAATTCGTGAGCCGGAACCCGGATGCGGGTCAACTGTTAGAAGAGTGGCGTGGTGCGGGCACCGAGGTAGAAGCGTTTGCATACCGACGTAGTGTTCATTGGCTTAACGTGCCGGCTGAGGCGCAGATTTCAAGGCTTCGGAATCTTTACTGGGCAAAGCTAAATCTCTTCGGACCGGATGCAGTGACAAAAAGTCAATTGCGGCGGGTGGGATTGACGATACCTCAGCATAGTTGGTGGAACGCAGGAGCGACCGTTGACGCGGCGGTGAAGAGTTCGAGTGCGAGGGCTGTCAATGCCACGAGCGAGCCCAGGCCTCTGCTGCCGTAAGTGCACTCAATGGGAAGAGGACATCCAGACGTAGAGAAATGTCCTCGCGGAGTACGGTTGAGAGGACTGCGCGGTTGAGAAGTCCATGACCCGCAAGGGCGCCATCCAGGAGAGTATCAGTGAGGAATCTGCGGCTTCTATCGAGGAGTCCAACGATGACGTGGGCGGTTTGCCCCTTGACCTCGCGACCGGTGATTTGTGGTGGCAGTTCACCTGCGAACGTTCTCCGTGCCAGACCTCGCGTTCGCCCGTCGCACTGTAGAACGAAGGTGGGGGTTTCGAGACACAGTTCGAGAAGTGGCTGTGACAAAAGGGGGGCGAGCTCTTTTCGGCCCTGGGTTCCCGGTAGAGGCCGTTGCCTATGGATTACTTCTGCGAGCAACGCTATCTGCAGCCGCTTTGCGTACGGAACTCCTCGCAATCCATGCGTCCAGGGGTGTAGTGGTGGATTTGGCGCGACATCGGCGGCCATCTGGTGATTCGCGACGAACGGATTTTGCTCGGCACGTGCGGTGGGCAAATTAGTAGTTGGGGCGAATATCTCAAGAAGTGCAGTGTAGAGAAGATAGGGGATCGAATTTCCTGTGATTCGGGAGGCTCCGTACAGCGTACTGAGTAATCGCCGGTGGCGTATTTGGAGCCGCATCGACTCGGCTACGATATGCGGCGTAGGGAGGGAAAAAAATAAATGGTCGCCACCCTCTCCGGTCCATATTGCGTCAAACGGATGGGCCGACTGCAAGGCCGAGAAGAAGTGATCGTCTAGTGGTTCAAGCAACCCTTGAAGTGTGGGTTTTGCCCCGTAGGGGTACGTCAAGCATGTTGCGTCTAGAGATTGAGATGAGAGTGCCCAGGGGTACTCGATGAGTGGAACATTCTTGGAATGTGCCATTAATCTTGCATACCGTCGTTCATCTTCGGCGGGGCCAGACGAGAATCTATTGATGCAGACGGTATTCGGACGAAATCTGGACTGCGTGAGTAACGCAAGCACTAGAGATGAATCGAAGCCGCCGGAGAGATTGAGTAGGACCCAGGCGTGCGTTCTGGCCCATGCATCCATACAGGTCTGTGCTGTGTCGTGAAGCCTCGCGCTATAATTCTCAATTGAAACTGCTGCATGAGAGTCGGCAAATGCTGCGGGATGCCATGCCATATCTACTGCTAGCTGAGGCTGCCTGTTATGTATAAATTCGCCAGCCAATAGTTCGTAAACATCTTTCAGTGCGGTTGCTCGTATTTGCATTTGACTGTACGAGAGGAAGAGCGCGAGATAGTCCCAATTCAAGCGCACTGAGAGGGGCGGTCCGGACTCACGTGTCCAGTGAGACGGACTAAGAATGTTTCGGACGTCAGAGGTCAAAAAGGTGATTCCGTCAATTGTTGTGTAGTAACAGGGGATCATCCCGGAGCAGTCGCGAGCTGCGGTCCATTCGCCGGTATGAGAATCAGAGAGAAAAGTTACATAGGTTCCCCAATAGTTACGGGTCAATTCCCCAATGATGCTTCGATGATCTCTGCACAATGCGCGATCCGATAGGAGCGTTCTCGCGGTGACGCGAAGATTGGTATGCCGATCGAATAGGGTTCCCAGGATCATGCCGGCGCCATCGGGTAGGTAAATACAGTCCGAATATGGTGCGGATGGCGTACCCGTGTACATCGCAAGTCCCGGCCGGAAATCGGATTTGTACAGAGGGGGCGCGGTGAAAGTCGAGAGCAGATGTGTCGCGGCTGCGGACTGCTGATGATCGAATGGATTCCATAGGGCTACGACGTACGGGAAGTCCATAGCAGACGCTCACACGGACATGATGGGTGAGTAAACGCGAGCTCGATCTAGGTGGTCGTTAATGACGACGGTGCCGTATTGCAGCCAGCAGTGCGCGGCGAATGGGTCTTCCCGTACTCCGAAGATTAAGTTCGCTGCGATTCTATTCAGAGCGAGATAACGAAGTAATGCAAGAGAGTCGAAGAGGCACAGGTAATTGCGCGGATACCACGGCCTTGAAAGTAGAAATCGTTCAACAGTCCGCTCTACGAGCGCGAGTGTTGGGCGTGGAGCTGTTCTGCATTTGCTCGTTCTGAGACTCGTGATGCCAGTGACAATTTCAAAGAGCGTTCGGTTGCGCAGAGCGTAGTCGGCCCAGAGCAACGAGGAGAGCACCCGGGCATGGTCAGGCGCTGGCGAGGGATTCAAGAGAAAGTTCGTGTAGACCTTTGAATCCTGCTCGGGCGCTGATAGTGGGGGTTGCGAGACAGCGATTTCGGGTTCGCAAGGTCGAAGAATCCCAGCTGCGACTAATTCATCCGCAAGGCCTGGTTGCGCGGTTCGGGGGTCCTGGCGATCTGAAATGTCGTGTCCGAGGTCCCAGCCGCGTATCTGAGTATGTAGTCCGGCCAGTCGCGCTCGTGGCACGGCTAGATATCGATCTCTTTGCAGATCGAGGAACATGAAGTTACGACCGGTTTCACACGCAAATACGTAAGGGGCGAGCTCATACATCGGAGTGTCTGCCGGGGAGAGCGAACTGCGGGGGTAAGGCGGTGCGCGGCAGCTGCCGCGCACCGCCGGTTCCGTTACGGCTGTTCCGCCCCGAACTGCAGATTGCCTTCGGGGTACCGGCCGACGATTCCCTTTGTCTCCTTCGAGACATTGCCCAAGTACTGCATGGTCGTTCTCCTCATTGCGTGAATGGACTGTCGTATCACTCGCGGACCGGCGCCGAGTCTTTGGTGACGTGATTACGCAATTCCTAGAAGCGCGGTTTGTCAAGAGGCGAATTGACGAGTTCGTCCCTGCCATCAACGAGTTCGTCCCAGGACGGTGCGGGTCGCAGAAGGAGCCGCGCAGTCGGGGTGATGCGGTTTTGCGGCCGCCAAAAAATATTTGTCGTGAGTATTCAGGGACTTATGGGTCTCGTTGATGAGCGGCACTCGGCAAAAAACGCCCAATCTTGATGACTATAACCAACAGATTTTGACCGATGCGCAGGTGCTTCCGAGTTTCGGTTCGAGCGCGGCAGGTTGGGAAAAGTTGGGGAAAATTCGGCGGTTGCGGGTGCGAAGGTTGGGGATTGGAGAGGTCCGTGCGGTTCGAGCGCCGAGTGGAAGGCAACAGACAAAACTAACTGCGGGGAGCGGTGTTGCATCGTGCGAAGTGTCGGAGTAACGTATTTTTTTGTTGAGAGGCGGTCGTCGTCTGTCGGTGTTGGTGACAGATGTTCGGCGAAGAGGAAGTTGTCGGAGTGCGCGCACACGATCGGCCTGAGATTGGACGGGGCGCGCGAAAGGGGAGGGCGGCATGAGGGCTAGGCGCGCTCAGTTGGGATCGGATCATCGGTCGTCAGCGCTGTTACACGTCATTCTGCGCGGCTGTCGTTCCGGTCCGCTTGTCCGGGACGAGGTCGATTGGCGCAAGATGACGGAGAGCATCGATTCGATGCTGTTCTGGTGCGGCGGGCGGGTGTTCGCCTGTCGCTGCGAAGCGGACCGTGTAGAGTTCGCGATTGAAGCGGCGCAAGTTCCGATCGGACGCATGTTCCGCTACGTCACCGTGCCCTATGCACTGCATTTCAATCGATCACGGGGCAGTACGGGCCCGGTGTTCAAGCGGCTGCGGACCTTCCGGGTTCGCGACGCATTTCGAACGGAGTTCGTGCTGTGGCTGCACCGTCCGCTGATCGGAGCGGGCTGGACCGGGGATGCGGCCTATCAAGAGCCGGGACGGGTTGCCTGGCTCGATAGTCGCGCGGTGCTCGAGCAGCTCGGACGCGGACCGGGTGCGGTGCGCGAGTACCGGCTGTTGAGAGCCCGGGGCATCGAGAGTGAATTGGCGCGGGCCTTTGCGTCCCCGGGTGGTGCAGTACCGGGGATTCGCGAGGTGTTCGTTCAGGCCCGTGCCGTGCGCAAACGGCAGCAGCTGGCGCTGCTGCGGTCTGTCATCTGGTTCGTGGCGCGGTATTGCGAGCTTCCGGCCGAACAGATGGCGGAGCGGTCCCGGGTGCGCCGGGTCTGCCGGGCCCGAGCGCTGGTTACGTTGGTCGCCGTGCGATGCGGTGTGGCGCTGAAGTCCATTGGCGAGTTGCTCGCCCGGGATGAGAGCTCTCTGCAGGGCACTGTGTTGACGCTGCGGGCGCGCGACCCGCGCGGGCTAATGACTGCGGCCGAGGCGATTCTGGCGGAAGTTCGAGCGCGGCGCGAGGCCGAATCGACTGCGCGGGATACCGCGGCGAAGGAGGGCAAGGAGGACCCGGAAAAGAACGGGACGGACGGCGAGGCGGATGGGGCCGAGAGCACTGACCCGCACGATCCCGGGCGGACCAAGGGCGGCCGGTGACCTACGAGTCCCGCCGGCACCTGTGGTGGCGGGCGGTCGGGCTGCTGCGTGGCGAGGTGACGCCGTATGTGGCGCTGCGGCTCACGGAAGTGCTGCTGCTGGTTGTGTTCGGGGCTGCCATGAACGCACTGGCGCCTCTGGCGTTGAAATGGATCATCGATGGTCTGAGTGGGGAGGGCCGCGTTCCGCTCGGCGCCGGCGTGCTCGTGGGGCTCTATGCGGTGAGCCAGTGGCTCGGCCGCTCGAGTGCGGAATTGCGCACGCTGCGGTACGCCAGGGCGGAGCGGCGGGTGTTGCGGACGCTCAACGAACGGCTGTTCGCGCATGTGCTGGGGCTGCCGTTGCGCTATCACCTCACCCGACAGACCGGTGCGGTCAGCCAGACCATCGAAAACGGACTCGAAGGGGTGCGGCTGATTTTGCATCACCTGGTGTTCACCGTGCTGCCGGTGTGCGCGGAGATGCTGCTTGCGGCCTATGTGCTTGGTCGACTGCGCCAGCCGGTCTTCCTCGTACTCTTTTGCGGCGCGGCGCTCTGCTACGCCGTGGTATTCGGGCGTTCCGCGCGACGCATCGACGATAGCGCGCGCGACGCGGCGGCGACCCGGGTTGCGGCAGGGGCCGTCATGACGGATGGGCTGCTGAATTTCGAGACGGTGAAGGCGTTCGGAGCGGAGCGGCTCGTGACGGGCAAAGCCGGGCGGGCGCTCGAGCGCAGCGAGGCGGCCTGGGTGCACTTCTATCGGCGCTATGCGCGCAACGGGCTGGCGGTGGCGGCGGTGTTCGCGCTGTTTCTGGCGGCGACGCTGATCTGTGCGGTGCATGCGGTGCGCTCCCGTTCCCTCACGGTCGGGGGCTTCGTGCTCGTCAATACCTACATGCTGCAGCTGGTGCGGCCGGCCGAGATGCTCGGCTTCGCCGTGCAGGGGTTTGCGCAGGGCGCAGCACTGCTCGAGAAGGCGATGGCGCTGCTGGCGGTCGCGCCGGAACCGGCGGCCGGTGCGTCGCTGCCGGATACGCTGCAGGGGACGCTGGAGTTCGATCGGGTGACGCTGCGCTACGCCCCCGAACGGGCGGCGCTCGAGGCCGTGAGCTTCACGGCGGCAGCCGGATCGACGCTCGGTATCGTCGGCCAGAGCGGCTCGGGGAAGTCTTCCATCGTGAGGCTGCTGCTGCGGCTGATCGAACCGGAGAGTGGGGAGATCCGCCTCGGCGGATTCGTGCTGAACGGGATCGCGCCGCAGGCGCTGCGCAGTGCGATCGCCGTGGTGCCTCAGGACGTCGTGCTGTTCGATGACTCGATCGAATTCAACATCGCGGTCGCAAAGCCTCGGGCGAGCCGGGACGAGGTGCACGAGGCGGCGCGCGTTGCGCAGCTCGAGGAATTTGTCGGCGCGCTGCCGGACGGATACGACACGGTCGTCGGCGAGCGAGGTGTACGGCTCTCGGGTGGAGAGCGTCAACGGATTGCGATCGCGCGGGCGGCGCTGCGCCGCCCGCTCGTCTATGTCTTTGACGAGGCGACTGCGGCGCTCGACAGCCGGACCGAGCAGGCGGTCCTGGCCAGCCTGCGTGCGATGGCGGGAGCGGCCACCACGGTGCTGATCGCACAC
>JAKADE010000155.1 GCA_021820785.1 Pseudomonadota bacterium | reverse complement strand
GACCGGGTCGTATAGGACCTCCATCGGCTCGCCCGTGGCGGGATCCTCGAAACGCTCCCCCGTCGGCTGCCAGCGGGCCGCGGGCGGCGCCGGCTTGCGGTAGCGCCACCGCTCGAACAGGGTTGCGAGCAGTCCCACGGCACCGAATATGAGCAGCGGCAGGCCCTGCTCGGATTTCTTCGTGAGCAGTTCGAGTGCGCCGGCCGCGGCAACCAGCGCCGAGAGCGCGAGGATCGCGGTGCGCAGTTTCAAGTGGCGGGCTCGATCACCACGGCGGTCCCGTAGGCGACGATCTCGCTCATGGTCTGACCGATTTCCGAGGAATCGAAACGCATCATCACAACCGCGTTGGCCTGCATCAGTGTGGCGTTCTTCACCATGCGGTCGACCGCGTGCCGGCGCGCCTCCTCGAGCAGCTGGGTGTACTCGGAGATCTCCCCGCCGGCGATCGAGCGCAGGCCGGCCATCAGATTGCCGGCCAGGCCACGGCTGCGCACCACGACGCCGAATACTTGACCCTTGACCGCTGTCACCCGGTAACCGGGCACGTTTTCGGTGGTGACGATGAGCATCGTGCTGTCTCCTGGGTGCGAGCGCTGATGCCCGCCCGTTCATGGTAACACCGCGCTCGAGCCGTGCGCCGGCGGCGCAAAACTGTACGTTTGCGCCACAAATGACCTCTGGTGCCGCCGCCCGCCCGCGCCTAACGTGAGGACCGCTCCCAACCGGGGGCGCTCGCCGGGCCCGCGCCGGGGAGCCGGGGCGGGACGGAGGGGCGGCGCTGATGGGCGAGATCATCCGGGTCGGCTTTGGACCTGAACGGGATTGGGAGCAGGCGCGCGCCCAATGGGCTGAGGGTCTGGCCGCGGTCGGCGCGCTGTTCGGCGACGACGAGGCGCTGATGCGCGCCAAGGCCGAGTGCCTGTATCAGACCGTACGGCGGATCGTGGAGGGGATTCCGGCGGTGCGGGTGGCGGCGACCGTGCCGGACGATCTGCCCGGCGAGTACGTCCCGATGCTCACCGCCGCGCTGCGCGATGCGGCGCTGAAGGGTATCGAGGCGAGCACCTGCCATGCGGTGCGGGTGCTCACGGCCGCCATCTACGACCTGTGCACCTCGAAGCTGCGCAGCAGGCCGTCCTGAGCGCTCAGCGCGTCGCGGGCACCATGCGCACCGCGAAGCGCACCGTCACCGGATTGCCCAGCCACTCGGTGGCGCGCCACTCGCCCTGACCGATGCCGAACGCGAGCCGCTCGATGACGGTCTTGCCCTGGAGCTCACCGCCCCCGTGACCGAGCCGTCGCCAGCGAAGCGGGACGGAAATGGTGCGCGTGACACCGCGCAGCGTCAGCGGCCCGGTGGCGATGTAGCCGCTCGGCGTCTTCTGCAGTTGCGTAGCGCTGAAGCGCGCCTGTGGATAGCGCGCCACGTCGAAGAACTGCGCGCCGCCGAGCAACGTATTGCGCTGCGCATCACGGGTATCGAACGAGCGCATGTCGATGTCGACCGCGAGTGTCCTGGTGCGCGGATCAAACTGCACCGAGAACGACTTGAACACGCCGTGATTCGCCGCACCGGCCTGGGTGAACGTGAAGGTGAGCGTGCTGTGCGCCGGGCTCGAGACGTAGCCGTGACCGGGGACGGCGGCGTGCGCCGCGCCGACTGCGGCCAGGGCGAAGGATGACAGGGTGAGTCGAGCGAGCCGGGAAGTCAGCATCCGTTACTCCTTGCGGGTGAGGGCGGTGCCCGCGCCGGGCAGCATGCGCCGCAGCGTATCGTCCTTCAGGACGAAGTGATGTTTGATGGCCGCTGCGACGTGCAGCACGAGAATCAGGCCGAGTGCGATCGCGAGCAGCACGTGCAGGCGCACCATCGCGTGATAGAGCGCCGCATTGCGCCCCACCAGGTTCGGCAGCTGGAACAGATTGAACCAGCTGACCGGAAAGCCCCGTGCCGAAGACATGATCCAGCCGGTCAGCGGCAGCGCGATCACCAGGACATACAGCCCGGTGTGGGTGATGCGTGCGAGCACGCGTTCATGGGGCCTGAGAGTGTCCGGCAGCGCGGGCGTCGGGTTCATCCCCCGCCACGCCAGGCGGACCAGCATCAGGGCGAGCAGGGTGATGCCGAGTGACTTGTGACGCGCCAGCGTGGCCAGCTTGGTCATGCTGAGCGGCAATGCGGTGCCGATCAGGCCAAGCGCGATCTGCACCCCGATCAGCGCGGCGATCAGCCAGTGCAGCAGTTGGGAGAGCGCCACCCACCGGGTGCGCGTGTTTCGCAGCATCACGCCGCTAGCTTAGAGCAGCCGGCGTTCCGTGGGGAGTGGTTACACCGGTGTGTCCCGGGCTTGCGCCGCACTGTGCAGTGCGGATTCGACCTGGGTCCAACCCTGGCAGTGCCGCGCGATCTGTGCGGCGAGCACCGCGGCGTGCGCCGGCCGCGCGTTCAGCGCCGGCACGTATTCGAACCGTTCGCCGCCGGCGCTCATGAATGCGGCCCGGTTCTCGACGTCGATTTCCTCGAGCGTCTCCAGGCAATCGACGGCAAACCCGGGGCAGATGACGGTCACGTCCCTGATGCCCCGTCCCGGCATGCCCGCGAGCGTCTCGATGGTGTAGGGACGCAGCCACTCGCTGGGCCCGAAGCGCGATTGGAACGTGACGGTCCATTCGCCATCCTTCAGTTGCAGTTCCTCGGCGAGCAGCCGTGCGGTCTTCTGGCACTTGCAGAAATACGGGTCGCCCTGGTGAAAGTAGCGCTCGGGAATGCCGTGAAAGGAAATCACCAGATGGCCCGTGCGCCCATGTGCGTCCCAGTGCTGCGCGACGCTCTCACGCAATGCCTCGATGTACTGCGGCTGGTCGTGGTACTCGGAGATGAAGCGCAGCTCAGGCAGCCAGCGCCATCCGGCCAGCTCGGCGTTGACCTGGTCGTAGACCGCGCCGGTGGTGGCGCCGCAGTACTGCGGGAACAGCGGCAGCACCAGGATGCGCCGCGCGCCAGCGGCACGCAGCCGCTGCAGGGATTCGCCCACGCTGGGGGTGCCGTAGAGCATGGCGAATTCGAGCGAGAACGGCGCCATCATGCGCTGCGCGAGCAGACTCGCGAGCCCGCTGCGCAGCCGCTCGGACAGCTCGCGCAGCGGTGAGCCTTCGGCCGACCAGATTTTGCGGTACTTCGGCGCGATGCGCCGCGGTCGCAGCGGCAGGATGAATCCGTAGAGGATCGGCAGCCACAGTGGCCGCGGCACTTCCACGACGCGCGGATCCCCGAGCATGCGCGCCAGGAAGCGCCGCACGTCGCGCGGTGCGGGTGAGTCGGGGGTGCCGAAATTGACCGCGAGAATGCCGATGCGCTCGGCCGTGTCGCGGTGAAAGTCCGCAGAACTATGATAGCGCATAGTGTGCACCATACCGCAGCGAAACGGCCTGCAACCAGTACCACTGCGGCAAATTCTTGCCCCGGCCGCCCACCGGGTCCGGGGGCGCGGCCTCAGACGGCCGAGCGCTCCTCGCTCTGCAGGTGCTGTGCGAGGAACTGAAGCGTACGGTTGCGCGCAAGCGCGGCGGCTGCGGCGTCGTAGGACGCTCGCAGGTCGCAATTGAAGCCGTGGCCTGCTCCCGGGTAGACGTGGAAGATGCCGCCCGGATCTCGCTGGCGCATCGGCTCGAGTTCGGCGAGCGGAATGCTCTTGTCCTCGGCACCGAAGTGATACAGCACCGGACAGTGCGGCGCCTTGCCGGCGTCCTGGGCCCGCCCGTAATACACGACCGCGCAGTCGACCGGCAGCAGGCAGGCGGCCCGGTATGCCTGCGCGCCGCCCCAGCAGTACCCGACGGTGCCGACGCGTCCGGCATGCTTGACCACGGCGATCGCCGCGGCCAGATCCTTCAGCGTCTGCTCGGGCTGCAGTTGCTGCATGTAGCCGCGGCCCTCCTCGATCTCCGGCGCGCTGTAGCCGAGCTCGATCCCGCGACGGATCCGATCGAACATGCACGGCGCGATCGCCGTGTAGCCCTCGGCGGCGAATCCGTCGGTCACCGCGCGGATGTGCGCGTTGACCCCGAAGATCTCCTGAATGACGACGACGGCGCCGCGGGCGGCGCCCGGCGGAGCGGCCAGATAAGCCTGGAACTGGTGCCCGTCACGGGCCATCAGTGTGGTGAAATCGCCCATAAAACGCTCTACTTTCAAGTCGTTCAGGCTGCACCTGGACGGCGCAGGATATCGCGCGGACCACGCCCGGGAAAGCCGCTCCAGCGTCTCGCGGGGGCCGCTTGGCCCGGCGCTCGCGGGCCATGATAGCCTAGGAGGCGGATCGGGACGCGACCCGTCCCGAGGGAGGGGTTCATGCTGGTCGGCTCAGCCGTGCGGCGCGTCGCCATCGTCGGCGGCGTGCGCATTCCGTTCGCCAGGGCCTATAGCGCATACGCGAGCGTGGGCAACCCGGAAATGCTCACCGCGGTGCTGCGTGCCTTGGTGCAGCGCTGCCGGCTCGAGGGTGAACGGCTGGGCGATGTCGCTGCCGGCGCGGTCCTGAAACACTCCAGGGACTTCAACCTCACGCGCGAGAGCGTGCTGTCGTGCGGACTCGATCCGCAGACCCCGGGCCTCGATCTGCAGCGCGCCTGCGGCACCAGCCTCGAGGCGGCGATCATGATCGGCAACAAGATCGCCCTCGGCCAGATCGACGCCGGCATTGCCGCCGGCGTCGATACGATCAGTGATCCGCCCGTCGTCTATCCGCGCGACTACCAGCGCCTGCTGCTCGCCAGTTATCGCGGCAGGAGTGCCGGTGAGCGCCTCGCCCCGTGGCTTCGGTTGCGGCCGCGGCACTTCAAGCCCGTGTTTCCCACGGTCGCCGAGCCGCGCACCGGCCTGTCGATGGGCGAGAGCACCGAACTGATGGTGCAGCGCTGGGGCATCGGGCGCGAGGCGCAGGATCAACTCGCCTGCGAAAGTCACCGCAAGGCGGCCGCGGCGTGGCGCGAGGGCTTCTACGACGATCTGGTCGAGCCGTACCTGGGACTCGCGACCGATAACAACGTGCGGCCGGACACTTCGCTCGAAAAACTCGCCAAGCTGCGGCCGAGCTTCGATGTGCGCGACGGCACCCTGACGGCCGGCAACAGTACACCGCTCACCGACGGCGCGAGCGCCGTGCTGCTCGCCTCCGAGGCGTGGGCCGAGCGGCACCAGTTGCCGGTGCTCGCCTACCTCTCGTACGGCAAGGTGTGGGCGGTGGACTTCGCGAGCGGACACGAGGGGCTGCTCATGGCGCCGGCGTATGCGGTTCCGGCCATGCTGCGCGATGCCCGCCTGACATTGCAGGACTTCGATTACTACGAGATTCACGAGGCGTTCGCGGCCCAGGTGTTGTGTACGCTCGCGGCGTGGGAGTCGGCCGAGTTCTGCCGTGACCGCCTCGGTCTCGATGCGCCGCTCGGCGCCATCGAGCGGACGCGGCTGAACGTCAAGGGCGGCAGCGTCGCGATCGGCCATCCGTTCGCGGCCACCGGCACGCGCATCCTGGCGACGGTGGCGAAACTGCTCGCCGGCGACCCGGCGGCCCGACGCGGACTGATCTCAGTGTGTACCGCCGGTGGCATGGGCGTCACGGCGATCGTGCAGAAGTAACGGGTGCGGGTGCGCTGCCTGGAGGCGCGCCCGCGGAAACAAACACAGACGTGCAGTAGCACGCGGGGAGGACGAGTGCGCAAGGGCGCAGCGCGGGCAATGCGCCCGTGACGCTGCGCCAGCGCGGGACTGCCGCGCCGGATCCGCCGGCGCAGCCGTCGGCGCGAGGAAGGATTCAAACCGGTCATCCACCGAGCGAGCTGTCGGAGAGAGCGCAATGAGCCCTGGCATCTTCGAGGACAGCAGGACGCTGCGCGATGAACTCGCGGTCTTACTGGGGGAAATGCCGCTGTTCAGCGGCCTTGCACCTGCGGTGCTCGGCGCCATCGCGGCCGCCGCCGAGTGGCTGTCGTTGCCCGGCGGTGCGGTGCTGTTCTCCGCCGGCGAGCCGGCCGATGCGCTGTACGTGGTGCTCAGCGGCAGCCTCGCAGTGCAGACCGCCGGCGGGCGCGCCCAGGGCCGTTTTCTCGCCCGGCTCGCCGCCGGGGACACGGTCGGGGAGATGGGGCTGATCTCCGGTCACCCGCGCACGGCCAATGTCGTGGCGCTGCGCAATACGGAGCTGGCGCGCATTTCCGCGCGAGCGTTCAACGAAGTGCTGCGGCGCGAGCCAGAGGCCATGTGGCGCATAGCGCAGCTCATGGTCAGTCGGCTGGAGCGCATGGATGGACCGCCGCCGCGCACCCATGTGCGCGGTGCCTGCACCTTCACGGTCTTGCCGCAGAGTCTGGAGGTCGACTTCGCCGGTTTCTCCACCGGGCTGGTCAATGCACTCGGTCAGTTCGGACGCACCGAGCTGGTCTGGAATGCGCGCGGCGCGACGCACACCAGCCAGTGGTTCAACAACATCGAGTCTTCCAACGATTTTGTGGTGTACGTGGCCGAACCGACGCCGAACCGCTGGACCAAACTCTGCGAGCGCCAGGCCGATGCGCTGCTGCTGCTGGCGCGGGCGGAGAGTCCCGCCGGCAGCTGGGCCGCGCTGCGCTGGCCGCACGATCACAGCCTCACCCCGCAGCGCTGGGAGCTGGTGCTTGCGCACGACAGCGGCATCGAGACCGGGGC
>JAKADE010000154.1 GCA_021820785.1 Pseudomonadota bacterium | reverse complement strand
GCCATCTGGGCATTCCGGGACGGTTCGTGAGGGAGTGGGATCTGCCTCTGATCGCGTGCGGTTGCGGCCGTGTCGGCTGCTACGAGACGCTCGTCTCCGGTCCCGGTCTGGTGCGGTTGGCGAGCCATCACGGCGCGCAAGAGTGTTCGCCCGCACAGATCGCCGAGCGGGCCCGCGCGGATGATGCCGCCATGAGCGGCGCGATGCGCCAGTGGGTCACGCTGGTGGCGGAGCTGATCTACACGGCCCAATGCACCATCGACATGGACTGTGTCGTGCTCGGGGGCGGGCTGTCCAGAATTCCCGGCGTCGCGGCCATGCTGGCCGAGGCGTTTCAGGACCAGCGCATGGCGGGACGTGAGGTTAAATTCACCGCGGCCCGCTTTGGCGATGCGAGCGGGACACGCGGTGCGGCCATGCTCCTGATTCAATCGTGAGCACATTTGGACAGAACACATGATCCGCAGACTCTCTGATCTGATCGCGCGCAATCGAGCCGGGAGCCGCGAAGTCGTGCCGTCCGTCTGTACCACGCAGCCGGAGGCTCTGAGTGCATCGTTGCTGCTTGCGCGTGAGCAGGAGACATTGCTGCTCGTTGAGGCGACGAGCAATCAGGTCAATCAGTTCGGTGGTTACACCGGAATGACACCGGTGGATTTCCGTCGGCGATTGGAGGTCATGGCGCAACGGCTCGAGGTCGATCCTGCGCAGATCGTGCTCGGCGGCGATCATCTTGGGCCGCAGGTGTGGCGGCGTCAGGGGGCCGAGGCAGCCATGAGCGCTGCGTGCGAGATGGTGCGCGCCTACGTGCAGGCTGGTTTCCGCAAGATTCACCTCGACTGTTCGGAGGCCTGTGCGGGTGATCCGGAGCCGCTGCCGCAGACGTTGTGCGCGCAGCGTGCCGCACAGCTCGCGGCGGAGTGCGAGGCCGCTGCGCCAAACCCGAATTCGCTGGCGTACGTGATTGGTACCGAAGTGCCGCGTCCGGGTGGCGCCCTCGGGGAGGAAGAGGTGCTCCGTCCGACGCGGCCCGAAGATGCCCGGGAGGTCATTGAGGTGCATCGAGAGGCGTTTGCGCGCATCGCTCCTGCCGCGTGGGAGCGGGTGGTGGCGCTGGTCGTGCAGCCCGGAGTGGAGTTCTCCCCGCAGCACGTGACGCATTATGACCCGGCTCGGGTGGGTGCGCTCGAGACGGCACTGCAGGGCCAGCCTCAGATGTGTTTCGAGGCACACTCGACGGACTATCAGCGCCCCCAGGCGCTTGCCGCGATCGCCGCGAAGCACTTTGCGATTCTCAAGGTCGGCCCAGGGTTGACGGATGCATTCCGTACCGCGTTGTACCGGCTCGATGGACTGGCCTCAGACGGCGAATCAATCGGTGGCCCTGGTGAATTGGCGCGAACGCTCGAGCAGTTGATGGTCGGCGATGACCGCCACTGGCGCGAGCACTACCGGGGTACTGCGCAAGAGCTGAGCCGGCTGCGGCACCACAGCTACGCGGACCGCATTCGTTATTACTGGCCCCAGCCGGCGGCTCAGCAGGCTGTCGCGGCGCTCTATGCGCGCGTCGATGCGGCCGGATGGCCGCCCTATGTGCTCAGAGACCTCTTTCCCGAGACGGTACTGGAGCGAGCCGAAGCGCTTCGCGAGGTCGCCGCCGGATCTGCGCAGGCCCTGGTCCTGGCCAGTATTCAAGAGGCGCTCATGCCCTATTTCCGGACGCGCCATTTGTGAGCCGGAACCGGCTGTTGCATGCTTCGGCCCCGCCGGCCGGGGAGCAGGCGTGGTGGCTGCATCCGGCAGCATACTTCGACGGTGAACAGATCCATCGAGATGCAGCTTTGCGCATCGAGAACGGTCGGATCAGTGCCATCACGCCCGGCCGCGAGGCAGGTCTGGACGGGTTGGCCGTCTGGCGGTGCGACCATCTCGCTTGCCCCGCGTTCGTCGATCTGCAGGTCAATGGCGGTGGCGGTGTCCTGTTTACTCAAGATCCAACGACCGAGTCGCTGGCGACCATTGCGGCGGCGCATCGCCTAGGTGGGACTGGGACCTGGTTGCCCACGCTCATCACGTGCGGACCGGAGGTCATGGAACGGGCCGTCGAAGCGGTGATCGATGTTCACGGCCGCTTCGGCGTAGCCGGTATGCACATTGAAGGCCCGCACATCGCCCCGGAGTATCGTGGTGCACACGCCCTCGACCTGATTCGGCCCTTTGACGACCATACCCTCGGGTTGCTGCGCCGCTTGCGCGAGCACTCCATCCCGGTGCTGTTGACGTTGGCGCCGGAACGCCTTGCGGACGGTCTGCTGCCCCGGCTCGTGGACTTGGGTGTCCGAGTCGCGATCGGGCACAGCGGCGCAAACGAAGAGCAGACGCGAGCGGCTCTTGCCGCAGGCGCGAGTCTTTTCACGCATTTGTTCAACGGCATGCCTCCGCTCCACACCAAACGGGTGGGCATGACGGGAGTCGCCCTGGACAGTGCGGCATGGTGCGGAGTAATCGCCGACGGCCACCACGTTGATGACATCATGTTGAGACTCGCCGTGCGCGCCAAGCGCGAGCCGAATACGCTGTTCGCGGTCACCGACGCGATGCCTACGGTCCATGGTCCGGCGCAATTCGAGCTGTACGGCGCGACGATCGAGGTTCGCGACGGGCGATTGATCGACGCACGGGGTTCCCTGGCCGGTGTCCACATCGATATGGTGGGTGTGCTGCAGCGCCTGGTTCATCGGGTCGAGCTGCCGCTGCAATGCGCACTGGCCATGATCACCGCCATCCCAGCCCGCGCTGCTGGACTGTATCCCGAGCATGGCTGCCTGCGTCCGCGCGGTCGCGCCGATATCGCGTTGCTCGAACCGGATCGTTTGACCCTCAGGTCACTGCTGATCGGCGGCGCGCAATCCGTGCCCGCGGGGGCGTCGGACGCTCTGGCGCCTCAACCGATCACGCAGATTTCCTCGTCATTTGGAAAAAAATTACACTAATTGACGGGGTGTTGCGCGTGCGCAACGATGCCCGTTCGCGGCTCGTGTGAATTGCATCTGTCCGGGGTGAAATCCTACAAGTCCCCGTCCCGCGTCGTATTAGGCCGAAATTCTTCGGACCTCCCTGCACAAGCCTCGCTGCAATATTTGCACCGCCCGGCCAAAAACAGGCCCGTCGTCTCGTCTCGTGACTGCAACACACCGGCCCCGTGCTCTCAGATACTGACAAAAAATATTGTATTCTTTCGTCGCGCGAAATAGAATTTCATCAGTGGGTATCGCTCTGGCCACGTGATCTACGGGTCGCTGGGTCGGGAAATGGCATTCGCGCGCTGCATCTCGTATTGGCTGCTCGTGCGCAAATACCGTCGTCAACAAATGAACACGCATTGCCGGGGGAACATTTCAGTGAAACTGCGAGCAATCACCTCTGCCAGTCCGCTTCATGTGAAGCGCGCACAGCATATGGGTCTTCTGTTGGGGGTCATGGCCGTTGCTGCTCCTGTTCAAGCGATTTACGCTGCCCAGCAGCACACCAATCAAGCGCCAGTTCCAGAGAACACCAACGTTCATCGACGCACTGCAATCCAGGACGCGGTCGCGAGAAATCTCAAGTCGAAGAGTCTGGCGCCGATCCTTATCACCGGTCTCCGTCAGAGCCTGCAGAGCTCGATGCGCCTGAAGGAGAACGCGACCCAGGTCGTCGACGCGATCACACAGCAGGGAATCGGGCAGTTCCCGAATCCGGATGTGGCGGACGCGCTCTCCCGGCTGCCGGACATCTCGCTGACTCACGACGCTACCGGATCGGGGAATGAGATCACGATCAGGGGCTTCGGTCCGCAATTCAACCTCGTCCTGCTCAATGGCATGGAGCTGCCGACGCAGACCGGGGGGCGTCAGTTCAATTTCGACGTCCTTCCCTCGGAGGCGATCTCCCGAGCCGTCGTCTACAAGACCAGTGAAGCCTGGCAGCCGGCGGACGCGATCGGTGGTCTTGTGGAGATGCAGACGGCGCAGCCCTTCGATTTCAAGGGGCCGAAGCTGGTTGCCAAGATCTCCGGGAACGTGAATACCCATTCGTCGAAGGTCGAACCGTCCGAATTTCTTCTGCTCAGCAATACGTTCGATCACCAGAAATTCGGCGCCCTCCTGTCGATTGCGTCCCAGGAACAGGCGACGACGACATATGATCTGTCCGGCGCGGGCTTCTTCAATCAGCCGGTCAACGGCCCTGGGGAACCAACGGCTGTCTGGCAGTCGGGGAGCGGTGCATCCGGACTTCCGTCAAGTGTGTTGCTGCCCGTTACAGACGGCGTGAACAGCAATTACTACAATACCAAGCGCCTGAGCGTAAATGCCGCATTGCAATGGCACGTGACATCGAATGTCACTGCGACGTTGGACGGGATGTACAATAAATACACGGAGTTCAACTACAGTAACGACCTCGGACTCTACGTCGACGGCAATCCGATCAACAATGGCGTGGTGGTGCGTCCGGACGGCGTGGTTCAAAGCTTCACGACTCAGTCACATGCCGACTTGATCCAGTCGACCGGCGGCGACCAGATCAGCCCGCAGTATCTGCGCACGATCCTCTTTAAACTCAAGGGGAAGGCGTTCGATCACAAGCTGCTGTGGGACCTGGCGGCGTCATATGGCGCCAACACCGCAAGCAATTACCTCGATCCGTCGATATTTTCAGTCGCTGGATTCCCGATTCCAGTTACTTACACCAGCAACGGTGGTGTCGGGGTCCCGACGCTCAGCACGACGTCAAGTCTTACGGACATAAGTCTTCCGCACGCTCACTTCACCGAAGTGTATGCGACCAGTAACGTCAATGACATTACCCAGCTGAGGACTAACGAAACATGGGTTGTTCCGAACTCATGGGGTCCGTTGACGGACATCCGGTTCGGCGCAGCCTGGAAGCGGAACAAATACGTCACATTCAGTTCCTATAATTCCGGGGACGTATGTGCGTATTGTGGTTACAGGGCGCAGCTCCCGGGCTACCTGTTCACCCCGACCAGTGTCGCCGGGAATTTCGCAAGTCCGTATCCGGGGTCCTTCCCGACGACGTGGCTGACCTATAATCCGGCCCAGTACCTGGCATTTCTCCAGAGCTCGACCGCATTTGCGGAGCAGGACGCGGCGGGCAATCTGCCTCCGGGCACCACGGCTGCCGCAGTTCAGGGATCCGGTGGATATGTTCCGCAAAGCATCAATCAGGCTCCGCAGGATCTTGCGAATATTTCCGAGAAGAGCTACTCGGCTTATATCCAGGGGGATTTTGGCGGGCGGATTTTCGGGCTTGCGTGGGGTGGGAATCTGGGCTTGAGGCTTGATCACACGTCGGCGACGTCGACCGGGTACGGACAAGTCCTGCAGGACATCACTCCGATTCCTAATGATCCGACTGGCGACAATGCAATCTACGCGAACAATGGCGCGGTACTGGAGCAAACCGCGAGCCACAGCTATACGTATGCATTGCCGAGCTTCAACTGGCGTTTGACGCTTCCGCGTCACGTGGTCGTTCGCGCAGCGGTTTCCAAGACGATGGCGCGTCCGCAACCGAGTGACTTGTCGCCAGTGATCAACTATGGCGGCAGCATCGTCTCGCCGTCGGAATTGACGGCGTCCGGCGGAAATCCGAATCTGACGCCGTATACGTCGCTGAACTACGACTTTGGGTTGGAGTGGTATTTCTCGCGCGATGGCTACGTTGCGGCCGATGGATTCGTGAAAAAGCTTTCGAACTTCATCGAGTTGCTTCAGAGTCCGCTCGCTGTGCCGATTACCAACAGCCAGCATCTTGCGCAGTTCCCCGGGAACGTTGCGACATTCCAGCTGACTGCACCGACCAACGTGGGAAATGCGACAGTGAAGGGTGTGGGCATTGCTGCGCAATATATGTTCCTGCATCTGTTGCCGGGACCCTTCGATGGGTTGGGCATCACGGCAAATGCGACGTTCCTGTCTACGAACGCAGGTGTCAATTCCGTCGGTGCTTCGGCGTCCGGGACGCAGCAGTTCGGGCTCACTGGCCTCGGCAATCTCGAGAATGTGACGCTCATTTACCAGAAGTACGGAATCAGTGCCCGGGTTGCGTATAGTCGTCGCGGACAGCATATCGTCGCCATCGGAGATGGTGTCAGTGCGCTGGCGCCGATTTACGAGAAGGCATATAGCCAACTTGACGCGCAAATCGCGTATTCGGTCAACAGTCACATCACGGTTGCGCTGTCAGGCGCCAATCTGACGAATGCAGTGATTCAGCAGTACGACACTCGCACGGACGAGTTCTATAATTTGGTCAACTATGGAACGCGTTACGAGATGAGTGTCACTGCAACGTTCTAGAAGCGTGATTTCAAGTCCGAGCCGGAAGGCTCGGACTTGAGTACGGATGGTCCGTTCGTCACATTTGTAGTGAATGAGGCGCGAGGCATGGGGCACAGCCCCGTGCCTCGCGTTTCTTTTGCGTGAGTTGTCGAAGCTGGCGTGGGTGGCGGAGATGCCAACGAGTGGAGAAGCTCTGCCGCAGCGCAGCGTCAGATTGTGGTGCTTGCGCCACGGTTCGGCAGGATTACGGCTGCGGGTGTGGCATACCTCTAAATGGGTCGGACTTCATGATTATGCAGCGGCCTTTCTGACGCCCAATGGCCGCCACATGTCATGTGCCTGGTGACTCGGTTCATTCCAGGCGAGGATGAGGCAAAGGCCAG
>JAKADE010000153.1 GCA_021820785.1 Pseudomonadota bacterium | reverse complement strand
GCCAGGGTAGGCGATTCGGTCAGCTGCGAGTCCTGGGCGAGCTGCGTCGCGGGCACGGTCGAGCCCGAACGGTATCTCAAGATGCTCCGGGCCGCGGGGTTTATCGACTCGCAGCTCGTCGGATTCACCAGCTACAAGACCGCGGCCTCGACGATCGGCGCCATGTTCAAAGCGAGCCGACCGTGATGCGCGTCATCAGGTGTCGCCTAGACGGCACCGATCGCCAATCGGCATGAGGGTGAAGTTCGCATCCGCGTGACAGTCGACAAGCCGCCGAGCACGCGATGGCTCAAGAGCCGGAGCGGGCCTCCGGTGCATTGCACTCTCGAACGGGATCGGAGCAGCTATCCAGGACCTGCGGGCCGGATTGCCCCCGCGCACGGCGCAACAGGAGTCCAAGCAATAGCAGAACTGCAGTACCGAGAAGAGCCCCGGACGAAATCAGCTCCCAACGCTCGGGTCTCCAGGGTAGCCCGATTGCGGCGCCCCAATACGCGAGTAGATACCACAGCGCCAAATACCCACCGACCGCGAAGAGCAGCGCCAGAAATGCGGTATTGAGGATGCGATTGCGCTGCCGCCGTGCCTGATCCAGCGTGCAGACGCCACGGCGCCTGAAATACACCCAAACCGCAATGCCAAGGAATACGAGCGCGGCCCCGCGAAACATCCAGTCATACTCGCCATTGAGCACGTGATCCAGGCTCGCCGCCGTTGAGATCGAGGCCACGCCGAGCAGGACTAGGAGAAGCGGCGTGATGCAGCAGAGCCATCCGGCCACGACGGCGAGCGCCGTCTGTAGAATCAGTCGCCTGCGTGCGAATCGTACTTCCTCGCTCATCGGCACAACCCTCCTCTGAGGCTGCAAAGCCCGGACATTCCTTCATCCGAGGGCACCCCAGTCGGATAAGTTCCGCTGTCCTCCAACATCTCTGCCACCCGAGATGCTTATGAAGGGATGCTACGCGCAGTGCACATCGGGCATCCGGCAACACCGTGCAGCTTGACAGGCCATCCTCCTTCAGTCAATCATTCGTCGAAACAGTAGAATGGCAAAGACTAGAACGCGCGGCGCGTAAGGGCAAACCATGATCCTGCGTCAATTTCTGCACAGGGAGCCGGTCGCCGTCTCCTACCTCGTGGGTTGCGCGGGCAAAGGGCTCGGCGCGGTCATCGATCCGCTCGATCCGATCGAGGTCTACCTCGAGGCTGCGGCCGCGGCAGGCACCCCGATCCAGCTCGTGATCGACACGCATCTGCATGCGGATCACCGCTCGAGCGGCCGTGAGCTCGCCCGAGCCACAGGTGCGGACTATGCACTGCACGCATCGGCCCGCACCGGCTACGACTTCCGAGCACTGAATGACGGCGAGCGGATCGAGCTCGGCAACGTTGCGCTTGATGTCCTGCATACCCCCGGACATACGCCAGAGCACCTCTGCCTGCTGGTCACCGATCGAACCCGCGCCGCAGACGCCTGGTTCGTCATGACCGGTCATACGCTGATGATCGGTGACGTCGGTCGCACCGAGCTGGTGGACGATGCCCGGGCAGGGGCCTTGACGCTGTTCGCGACGCTCAAGAGATTGAAGGCACTGCCCGAACACCTGGAAGTATTTCCCGGAGCATTCGCAGGATCGGTCTGCGGACGCGGTCTTTCCGGCAAGCCGACGTCCACGATCGGGTTCGAGAAGCGATACAACGCCGCCTTCGCCCTGTCCGACCCGGAGCGATTCGTTGAATTCATGCTCGAGAACACCCCACCGGCCCCGCAGCAAGCGGTGGAGCTGCGGGCGTGGAACGCCGGTCTGACGCCGGGCAAGGCCGCATGAGCGCCGCCGGGCCCGGGTGATCCCGTGCATGAGCGCGGCATCGGGATAAACCGGGCGCAGTTCAGCCTGCAGATGCTGCAGGTCTTCTTCGTCGGTCTCGTCATTGGCATGGAGCGCGCCGTTCTGCCGGTAGTCGCGCATGACTTCGGCGTGGCGCGCACCGCCTTCCTGTTTCTCGCGAGCTTCGTGCTCTCCTTCGGCCTGGTGAAGGGCACACTCAACCTCCTCGCCGGCGCTCTGGCCGACCGCTTCGGCCGCAAACCCGTCCTGCTCGCCGGCTGGCTTGCCGCCCTTCCGATCCCGTTGCTGATTTACGCGGCACCCAACTGGTGGTGGATCGTCGCGGCCAACGCGTTTCTCGGGGTCAACCAGGGTCTCACCTGGACGATGACTGTCACCAGCCAGATCGATCTGGCGAGCACCCATCAGCGCGGTCTTGCGGTGGGAATCAACGAGGCCACAGGCTATGTCGCCGTCGGCGTGGCCGGCCTCGGTGCGGCATTCCTTGCACACCACATCGGGGCTCGGCCGGCGCTGCTGTTCTTTGGGTTTGCCACCATCGCAGCGGGCCTCGCGACGCTGGTTCGAGTGCGTGACACACTCGCCTGGGTTCACGCCGAACACGCCGAGGCGCGCCATCCACGGACGGAGGACGGCACCCCGGGCCTTGCGGCGACGTTCATCCGGATGTCCTTCCGCGATAGGGCGGGCCGTGCGATCTGCCTGGGTGGGGTCGTCAACAAGATCGCGGACACGCTGGTGTGGGTGATGTTTCCGCTGTTCTTCAAGACCCATGGCGCGGGTCTCATCGAGATCGGTTGGCTGACGGGTCTCTACGCGATGGTGTGGGGACTGTCGCAGCTGTGGACAGGACATCTCGCCGATCGCATCGGCCGCAAGCGGCCGTTCGTCGCCGGCTTCCTGCTGCTCGCCGCCGGCATCGTCGTGACCGCACTCGGACGAGGGATGGGAGTTTGGCTGCCGGCAGCGGTCATCATGGGCGTCGGCATGGCGCTTCTCTATCCGAACCTCATCGCCGCAATGTCCGACCGGGCACCGGCCCTCATCCGCGGCAAGGCGCTCGGCACCTACCGCTACTGGCGCGATACTGGCTATGCGATCGGCGCGTTGTTGCTCGGGTCGATCGCGCAGCTCTCCAATGCGGCGTTGCCCGCGATCTGGACCACCGCGACATTGGCGGCGGCCTCCGGATTGTGGATCGCGGTGGCACTGGAAGACAGTGGCGGCGTTGGGCGCTGATCAGAAGCTGAGGCGCCCAGGGAACGGACGCGCGGGCTTCCGACAGTGCGCCTGTTCCTCGCCCTCGCAATCTGTCTGAGACGGCGGCATCGGGAGCGGAGCAGGTCCAGGGCTTGAGAACTCGAGCTTCGACTCGATCATCTGGGGAATCGCGAAGACGTCCCCACTTACGCCCACAGAGCTCAGCGAACAGGTTTACACCAATCCGCGACTGTGCGGCCGGCTCAGCCGCAGTCTGTGAAACGTCACAAGAACGGCCGTCAGGGTTTTCCGGAATCGTCGAGAATCGGACGCTCGAGATCGGAAGGCTCATCGCCATCACGATCTTCTGTGCTACGTCCTCTGGATAATTCACCGAATCGCCATCTCACTCCGAGGCTGATGACCCGGCCGTCGAGCGGTCCCCAGGCGTCCGTCGTCCAGCGACCATCATGTGCCTGTGCGGGAAGCACAAGCGGTTGGAAGCGCGTGAGACGGCGGTCGGTCAGGTTCTCGCCGTTCAGGAACACGGTGACCGGGCCGACCTTCCGCTCGAGTAAAACGCCGAACATGACAAAACTTGGGCTTGTCGTGCGATACGGGTTCGGGGTCAGGGTGCCTGTCAGGGTCTGCCGACCGGTAAAGAGGGCCTCGAGACCTATGCTCCCGATGCGTTCCTTCTCCCAGGAGACGGTGACAATACCGCTGTGGCGCGGATTGAGCGGCACCGTGATGCGCGAGATCGAATCCGGTTCGACCTCGGTCGAATCGGTGTAGTTGTAGATGGTGGTGAATTCAAAGGGTCCGCTGCGCCCTGACACGAGCAGCTCCGTACCGAGGGCGCGCATCGGCCGGGGGTCGTTGACAAACGCGAACCGGGGAGGACTGGCGCTCATCTGGACCAGATCGACGGCATGCGCCACTTCCGAACCGAAGACCGTGAGATCGGTCTCGAGTAAGCCGTGTGGCAGAGCCCACAATCGGTCGAGGTCGACCGAAGCGCCCTGGGCGCGTTCCGCATTGAGATTCCTGAGCGGCAGGATGCGCGTGAGCCCGGTGGCATCAGTCTCGCCGGTCAATGGGGTTGGTGCGTAAAAGCCCCCGCCGAGCGACAATCGCACTCGCCACGGCGAGGCTCGCCCGCCCGGCCGCCAGAGCGCCGCCAGACGCGGACTGAAGAACGTACCGTACTGGCTATGCGCATCGACACGACCGCCGGCGGACAAGATCACGCTTCTGCCAATGTTGATCTCGTCCTGCGCAAACAGTGCCGGCACGAGGTAGGTAAAATCAAATGCCGGCAACGCTTGGTCCCGGTACTGGTCTTCCTCGAACGAAAGGCCCGTCACCCAGCGATTCGTGCCGGCAGTGCCGTTCACGGCCGCATCGACGAGCGCAGTGCGGTAGTCGCTTGGCTCGTAAGACCCACCAAAATTCAGCCGCTCGCCTCGGTCCATGAAAGAGGCCCGCACGGTCAGCATCTGCTTTCGCGATAGCGGCCACTGGCTGGTCAGTCCAGCGTCGTACTGCCGGGTCTTCAGTGCCTCATAAAAAGGGGCGCCGTTCGGATCGCCGCTGGGGACGCGTCCACCCGCCAGCGTACCACCCGTACGATCCTCGAGCAGCGCTCCGGCGATGAGATAGAGCTTGCGCCCCGCCTCGTCGCTCCAGTACAGCCTCGGCGTGATGACCGCTCGGCGATAGCCCGGGATGTCGGCCCAGCCATCCCCATCCGCATCCTGCTCGACCTGCCGATCCGCATTTGCGGAGACAGAATAAGTCCAGCCTACCCGGGCAGGGGTGCCGGACCACCACAGCGCCATGTCGGTCCCCTGGCGGCTGGTTTCATTCAGTAGCAGCTCGCGCTTGCCATCGGGACGGCGCGAGATGAAGTTGATGACGCCCCCCAATGCGGAGGCACCGTAGAGCGCCGAGGCGACGCCTTTGATGATCTCAACCCGTCCAAGATCGAGGGGCGGAATCTGAAGCAGACTCATGCTGCTGGCCTGCCCGCCGTAAAGAGGCAACCCATCGGCAAGAATCTGGGTGTATCGACCTGGCAAGCCCTCAATGCGCACGTTTGCCGCCGCGAGCCCTGGCGAAGTGATCTGCACGTGCAACCCCGATGTCTCATTGAGGAGCATCGAGACATTGCCCGGACTCTCCGCAGTCTGTTCCCGGATCTCTTCTGGTCCGACCACCTCGATCCGAGTGGGTTCATCGGCGATGCGCCGTGGAATCCGCGTCGTCGTGACGACGATCTCGGAGAGCTGCGCCTCCGGCTGGTCAGATGGGTTATGTTCCTGCGCCAGCTCAAGCGCTCGCGCGCGCACCCTCTCCTCAGATTTCGCTTCCGGCGCCTCGGCCTGATAATTGGGCCGCGTCTCGCGCTGCCGCTCCGTCACGCTCTTCCGCGCTGCTGCCGCCGACGTCTGTGCCCCGGCTGCGAAAACGCCGAGCGCCGCGCACACGACGATCAACACGGGGCGCGTGCTCATGCGGTGCGGGTGTGAACGCCACTCTTGGCATCCTCGAGCAGACACAGGGCACGATCGAGGATTTCGGCCACACAAGGATCGACGACCCGATAGTAAATAGTCGTTCCCTCCCTACGCGCCGCGACGATGCGCCGATCCGCAAGGCGCTGCAGTTGATTCGAGACAGCCTGCGGCTTCATCGCCACCGCATCAGCCAGCTCAGACACACACAGCTCGCCGGCGCGCACCAGCGCATGCAAAAGGCGCACACGGGTATGGTTCCCGAGCATCTTGAACAGGCTTACAAGCTCACTAGCTTGCTCGGCAGCAATGAGCGCTCGCTTCACGAGCGCGGGCTTCGGCGGGCAGCAGGACGTCGTGTGTCGGGTTCGAGTATTCATTGTCATACACGATTACACGTTATTATGTAATTATATGCAATCATGCGGTCTGCTGTCCGACTGACCTGTGGAGCACGTAACCCCACCTGATGCGTGAGCTTCCGGTTCGCTCCGGCCCTTCGGGTCGGCCTACCGCTTACGCGGACACGTTGGCGCTCGGCGCCTGCCGGGTATTGACCAGCTTGCTAATCGATGTGAGAGCGCTCGGGATAGCCTCAAACGCCAGTATGGAGTCCGCTCTTGAGCATCGCACGCGGCATGGCATCTGCTTCGGCTGTTTTCGGGTCCAGACAAGGACCACCCTACCGCACCGCCTGACTCCGGCAGCATAGAGGCCCCCAGACCAGCGGCCAATTGGTGACTCTCTGGTGACTCAGCACGACGTCCCCAATTGCCTCTAGAATTTAACTATTTGATTTTATTGGTGGGCCGTGTAGGGATCGAACCTACGACCAAGAGATTAAGAGTCTCCTGCTCTACCAGCTGAGCTAACGGCCCAATTTTTTTAACGCGACAGTCGCCCGATGCGACTCCCGCAGAATCTGGGGTGGACGATGGGACTCGAACCCACGACAACCGGGATCACAACCCGGGACTCTACCAGCTGAGCTACGTCCACCGTCGTCACAACCATCCCCCCGCGCGCAGCCCGCTCGGCCGCGTGCTGCGGCTGGCGTGCCCGGCAGGACTCGAACCTGCGACCACCGGCTTAGAAGGCCGGTGCTCTATCCAACTGAGCTACGGGCACGCGAAACTGCATCGCCCACTCGCCCGCAAGCCAGA
>JAKADE010000152.1 GCA_021820785.1 Pseudomonadota bacterium | reverse complement strand
TTCTTGCGGGGCGGGCGGATCAAGTGAGCGCCGTGCTGCGTGAGTACCAGGCGAGGAATCCGCAATGATAGCCATCGCCGCCTACATCAAGCGCGTCCTGATCGCGCTCGACATGCTGGCCTCGGCCGTCCTGCTCGGGAAGCCCGACGAGACGATCTCCGGCCGCACCGGCCGCGCCGAGCTGGCACGCAAGTGGTGGGGCCTCGCGTTCGCGCCGCCGATCGACTGGCTGATGCACCTCTGCGGCGCTTACCCCCACTGGCGCGGTCACTGCCTGCACGCGATCCTGGGTGACACCCTTCGCGCGGAAGCGGCGATCAAGGCCGACGCGGCAGCTCTGCCGATCGCCGCGGCCGATATGAGGAAGCAGGCGTGAAGGCGCTCGCGTGGACGTGGTTCGCCGTGGCGCAGCTCGTCATGCTGGTGTGCATGGCGCTCGGCTTCGTGATCCTGCCGCTGCCGTGCCTGCTGCACGCCTGGGAACTGTCGCCAGTCCCGAGCATCAACGACGGCCGCAGGATCGACCGGTGGACGTGGGCGTTACTGAATCCGATCTGGGGCAACCCCGAGGACGGCGTGAGCGGCCTGGCGGCCCGCGTGTGGGTCAACGGCGTCACGCAGCGCGCGTACTGGCCGAGCTGCCCGAGCGCGGCGCTACGGGCTTATGCGTGGTCCGCGTGGCGCAATTCCTGCGATGCGCTCAAGTACTCGCTGGCGATCACCGGGCTCGGGACGCCGAGCGTGGTCATCCTGGGACGGCGCATCGGCTGGTCGGTCGAGAATGGACGGCCGGTGCTTGTGATCTAGCCGGATCCGCTGTGCTCCCTTTGTGCCACGGAGGGGCCCGAAAACGGCCGTTTCGAGCCGGCTCGAAGTGCCTAACCTATTGATTTCTTAGGACCCGGTGGCCTTCGCAATGCGAAGGTCCGGGGTTCGATCCCCCGCCGCTCCACCATCCACATCCCTGATTTCCCTGCATTTTCCATCCCGCCTGTGCACCGGGCTCCCCGGTGCGCTGTGCGCCCATTGTGCGACACGCTCAGCCGCCGCGGCCGCGTGTGACGGCGCAAGGTGCGCATAGCGCAGCACCATCGCGTAGCTGCGCCAATCCCCCAAAACCATCAGCTCAGGCAGCGTCACGCCGCTCTGCACGGCCCAGGACGCGCCCGTGTGGCGCAGGTCATGCCAGCGCAGCGGTTCGAGCCCGGCGCGCTTGACGGCCTTCTTGAACGCGCGGCTGTTGCAGTCGTCGTATCGGCGCCCCTCGTACTGGAACACCCAGGGGCCCTCCGGGGCGAGCTCGCGCAGCTCCTCGAGGATGCGCAGCGCTTCGCTCGAAAGAGGCACGACGAACGTACGGCCTGCCTTCTGGTGCGCACGCGGAATCCAGGCCCGGGCGCCAGGAACGTCAACGCGATCCCAGGTGAGCTGAAGCATCGCGCGCATGCGCAGCAGCGTGTGCACCGCGAAGCGCGCTGCGAGCTCGAGGTGCGGCGGCAGTTCCTTGCACAGACGCCCAAATTCCTCGCGTGTTAGCCAGCGCGGCTCATCGACCGGCGCGCGGTACATGGGCACCTTCGGGGTGTGATCGAGGTATCGCCACTCGACGCAGGCGTGCAGCACCGCAGAGAGCGTTCCCATCACCCGATCGATGGTTGACGGCGACCACCCTTCGGCCGCTGCGAGTTCGCGGATCTTCTGGATAGCGTCCGGGTGGGCCACGTCCCCCACGCACTCATCGTCGATCTTCGCGGTGTCCTCCAGCCAGCCGAGGATCTCGCGATCGCGCCGGCGGCCCTTGGCCGAACTCTTTAGCCAGCGCTCGGACGCTTCCCGCCAGGAAACGGCACCACGGTCGTCGAGCTGGTGACGACGCCAGAGGCGCTCTGTGACGACTTTCTCGAACTCTTCCGCGGCCTTACGGTCTGTTGTTCGAGTCGAGCGGCGAGTCTTGCGGCCAACGCGGACCCACCAGTAAGGCGAACCGGGACGTTTGTAGAGCGGCATCGTTCGTCAATCCACTGCTGTAGCAGCGCGCTGGAGAATACCCATGCGCGCCCGATCTTGGTAGCGGGGACCTCGCCGGCCTTGGCCATCTTGCGGGCCGTATCCGGGTGCACGCGCATCAGGGCGGCGGCTTCATCGAGGCCGAGGGTTGTCACGCCACCTGCTCCTGTGCTGCCTCGACCATATTGGCGCGCACGATCGCCGCGGCGAGCGGCGGACAGACGGAGTTGCCGCACAGCTCGACCTGGCTGGACTTGCTGCCGAGGAGCTTCACGTTCTCCGGGAATCCCTGCGCACGGTACAGTTCGCGCGGCTGCAGCATCCGCATGCCGATGTCGGCGATCTGGTACCGCTCGCCTTGAACCGTGACGAGCCCGAACCGATCCTTGCCGGTGATGGTGTGGAGCGGGTCCTCGAGGCGCGGGTCCTGGTCGGTGCCGTAGTACTTGAGCAGGAAGGCGTGCACGAGCGCGTGGTGATCGCGGGCCGTGACGGTGTCCAGGGGCAGATGCAGGGGCGTTCCCGGTGTCTCATGGCCGCCGTAGTGCTTGGCTAGGAACGCGGCGACCAGTCCGCCCTGCGAGCCCTGGGCGGTTACGGTGGGGTAGGGCGCGCGGATGTCGTGCACGCGAGGCGCTTGGCCCGGGCGCTCCCCGTTCCTGGTGTTGATCAGGGCCGGTGCGACCAGGAGGTGGCGCGCCTTGGAGGTGATGGTGCTCACCGGATCTGCCGGCGAGGACAAGCCGCCTCCTGGCCCGCTGGAGTGGTGATCAACGGTGGCCACCAGGGGAGCCGACACCAGCGCGTGGTGGGTGCCCTTGGCGCTCACGGTGCGCAGCGGCTCGGCTGCCGATCGGGCGCTGGCGGCGATGTGGCTGTCCTCGGTGCCGCGCAGGGTCACCACGAGGAAGGGCTGCCGGGCGTGCACCACGTACCGCATGACGCCGCGCGCGATGCGCCGAAGGGTGGCATCGGCGAGGGGGCGCTTCCGGCCGAAGATGGACGGGCACTCGATCGACCAGTCGATGCACTCGGCGGCCGGCCGGTAGGGTTGCAGGCCGGGGCCGTGAGTCGGCTCAGGCCACTGGATGGGATGCCCGTCGCACCGGGCGATGACGAACAGACGCTTGCGGGTGGTCGGCGCTCCGAAGTCGCAGGCGCGCAGCTCGCGCGCGTCCACCTGGTATCCGAGGTTCTCGATCTGGCGCCACCAGCGGCGGAAGGTGAACCCCGCGCGGGCCGGATCCGGCTTGCCGTCCGACAGGAGCGGCCCCCACGAGGCGAACTCCTCGACGTTCTCAAGCACGATCACGCGCGGCCGCACTGCCTTAGCCCAGTGATAGACCACCCAGGCGAGCCCGCGGATCTTCTTCGAGCGGGGCTTGCCGCCCTTCGCCTTGCTGAAGTGGGTGCAGTCCGGTGAGAACCACGCGAGGCCCACGGGACGGCCACCGGTCGCCTCCAAGGGGTCGACCTTCCACACGTTCTCGCAGTAATGCTTGGTGCGCGGGTGGTTCAGCCGGTGCATGGCGATCGCCGCCGGGGAGTGATTGATGGCGATGTCGGGCGAGCGGCCGAGGGCCCACTCGATTCCGGTGGAAGCGCCGCCGCCGCCGGCGAAGGAGTCGACGATTATCTCCGGCATCACCTTGTCTCCTGCACTCGCAGCAGCTCCTGCGGCACTCTCACCTCGACGCGCTGGCGCCCGTTCGTGACCCATCCGTGCTCGATGATGTGCATCAGGAGCTGCCCTTCCAGCCACACGTCGCGCAGGCAGTAGTCGATCACGCGGCCGCGCTTGCCCTGTTGCCACCACACGGGCGCGAGCGCACCGTTTCCGCTCTTGGTGGCATTGATCGTCGCGCCGGCCACGGCGTCCAATGACCATCCTCCGTGCGTCTGCGGCACGAAGCGGTCCGGATCGAGGTCGAGCGCACACCAGATCTCGCGCAGGATGTCGAAGTGCGGGGACTCACCAGCAGTGGGCCACGCGCCATGCGTGCGTAGCAGCTTCAGATCGAAGCCCACGGTGTTGAATCCGCTGGTGATCCACGGTCCGACGTACCCGCTGAATTCCTCGAGTTCATCCTCGAGGAACACGCGCGAGAGGTGCGAGCGGGTATCGTAGGTACACACGCACGCAATGCCCATGTTGGCGAAGTCGCGCCAGCCGTCGCAGTACTCGATCCCGGGAACGCGCTCTTCGTTGCGGCCCTGAATGGCCTTCTTGATTTCGACGTCGATGACGATCATGCGGCATTCTCCTGACTGCCGAACTGAAGGGGAGCCTCCTGAGCGGCGCGTGCAAGCGCCTCGATGGATAGGCCACCGCAGATTGCGGTGATGACGGCCTGATGCTCTTTCACGAAGGATCGCGTCTTGTCGAGTGCGCTGGCGATCGTGGCTGCGTGGTCGTAGCCTTTGCCGAGGTCAACCGTCGCGCCCACCTGCAGGTGTTTCATCTTGCCGTAGTAGAGGTTCATGAACTTCTCGAGTTCCGAGTGCTGGACCGTACAGATGTACTCACGGACGCAGCCCTCGGTCGTCAAGCCGATGACTTTCACGCTGCCACCTCCTGCTCGGCCTCAGCCTTGCGCACATGGCCATCCTCGAGCACGAACCCGATCTTGCCTGAGCTGTCCACCCGCTCGACCCACACCTGCATGTCGTGAGCGTCCGCCATCTCGCCCACCAGGCGCATCGCATCCTCATCGAGGAGCGAGCCATCGCGGATGCGGATCACGCGCAGCTTGGGATTCAGCGCCATGGCGATTGCCACACTCGCGCGCAGCTGCTCGGCATCCGATGCCTGCTCGAAGGGCACGCCATTCAGGAGCACGAGGCCCTCGCCGAACTCGATGCCCGGCACCGGAATCTGCGCAGCCGCGATCGCCGCGCGCTTGTCGGCGTTGCGCGCCTCCATCTTCGCGGTGAGCTCGTCCGCCTGGTGCTCGAGCTGCTCGGCTACCTTCTCGTGCTTGCGCCGCTCGAGGAGCTTCGCGACCGCCGCATTGGTGGCGCGCGCGGCCTGGATTTTCGCCTGGAGTGCCTGCACGTCGATCTCTTTCGGTAGCTCTCCGGCGGCCGCGAGCTTCTGCTGGATCTCGCTGATCGAGCGCTCGGCCGCTTCGGCCTGCGTGGTGAGCTGCTCGGTCTGCCGCGCGATCTCCTCGTCGCACTCCGTCTCGACGGTGCGGATCTGCTGCTGCAGCTGCTCGATCTGCTGCTGCAAGCGCGTGACCTCGCGATCGCGGATCGAGCGCGCCCGGTTGCTCGCCTCCACGATCTCGTGCGGCGTGCGCTGAATGACCTGGCGCGCCGTCTCCATCGTCTCGCGCACCTGTTCGCGGTTCGCGCGGCGCCGGGCGATGTCGGCATTGTGATCGCTGGCGCGCGCAAGCTCACCGAGGAGTTCCGCTTCGTCGACGAGTGTATCGGGCGTGCCTTCTGGCACCGCAATGGCCTGCGCCGCGGCGCGTTCCTGCCTGGCGAAGCGGTTGACCTCGGTGCGCCGCTCGAAGTCGCCGCGGTTCTGCCGCTCGATCGCATCGAAGTCGACACCGGGGACGAACTGGCGCAACTGCTCGAACTGATCTTTCGGCTTCGCGCGGGCAAACGCGAGCGGATCGAAGGACAGAGCCCCGAGCAGTGTATCGAGCATCTTCTGCGGGCTCGGAAAACGTGCGCCGTCTGCGTTCTCGACCGCGATGGAGGTGGTGTAGCCACCGTCGTCTGTCGCCCGGAAGTGCCGCGTGATGATGAGTTCCCCGCAATCGAGCTGGATGCGCGCTTCTTCAGCGCCTTTCCTGACGGGCACCTTGGGACAGGCGTCCTTGCCGGCGAGCGCCACCCAGATCGCATTTAAGACCGAGGTCTTGCCCTGGGCATTCCTCCCGCAGATCTGCACGAGGTTCCCCTGGGGGGTGATCTCGACCGCTGCGAGCTTCATGAAGTTGTCGACGGAGAGCTTGAGGATTTTCACGATTCACTCCTGGCGAATTGGCCGCTGGTGTTGCGGAGGCGCCCCGCGACACTGCGGGGAGGGCGTGGAAAAGAGGCGCGCAGGCGACGGCGAGCCTTCTTCCACGCATTGTCGTAGGCCCTTCGGCAGATCACGCACACCCGACTGCCGTTGGGGTAGGTGTAGACGTTCGGCGTCACGAGGGGATGGCCGCGCTTGCAATGCGTGGGGCGTGGGCGTACGCGGGCGTGCCCGTGCAAACTGGCATGTTCGGACTGGCTCGAGAGGACCTCGAGATTGCCGGGCGCATTGTTGTGTTTGTTTCCGTCGATGTGATGCACCACTTCGCCGGGACGCAGCTGGCGCCCGAGCTTTTGCTCAGCGACCACGCGATGCATGTGGCGTCCATAGAGCTTGGGATAGGAGCCCCCGCTGCCGCGCCCGCGTCGAGCTGCCGCGCTCTTCTCGATCGCGTGTGGGGTGCGCGCAGCGGCCAGTACGACCTCCTGGTGGAAGAGCATCGCGCAGCGGTGACCGCAGAACTTCGCGTAGCGTTGCTTGTAAGGACGCACGAACTGCGCTCCACACTGGGGGCAGCGTTTGGTCACGGCAGGATGCGCACTGATTGACATCAAGCTACTCTCTCGCTTGGGAAGGCCGCCGGCGCCTCACCCGATCCGAGCTTTTCCGAAGGATTCACGGGTCGGGAAAGTCAGGCGCCGGCGTGCCGGTTCGGGATCAGAGGTCGGACTGACGCCCTTCGGTCTCGAGGAGG
>JAKADE010000151.1 GCA_021820785.1 Pseudomonadota bacterium | reverse complement strand
CGCGGCCGCCCCGCTCGCGAGCGCGACCACGAGCGTCAGGCCGAACGCCCACAGCACGGAACCCAGGTGTTTCAAAGCGCGGCTCACCGCAAATCACTCGCTCGGCAGAGGTCGGTCCGGATCATCGCCCGTTGCGTATGCAGTCGCGGGAGCGCCGCTGTGCAGAGACGGCCTCGTGGACATGCGGCCCGGCCCCTGCGTTCGGCCGGCGGCGCGTGCCCCGGTGGGCGGGGGTCAGCTGTACCAGGCGGCTCGAGCCGCTCTCCATGCCCAGACAGCCAGGCATAGGTGGTCATGCGATGAGAATAGAGTCCACCCGGGCGCGCGTCAACGCTTAACGCAAGGCGAGCGCCGGCCGGAGCGGTGCGGCGCGCTAGCTGCGCGCGTTCGACCAGACGCGCTTGAGGTAGCTCACCATGAGGCCGCGCATCGTCGCCATCGGATCGGCGGTGGCGGCGAAGATCGGCGGGCGGCGCCGCAGCAGCCGCCAGTTCTCGCTGCGCAGTACCCGGCGCAGGAACTGCAGGTTCCGCTCGATCGACTCCATGTACGGGTTGCGGCCGCCGTAGAGCACTTCCAGGTAGCGGTACGCGCCGGCGAACTCGCCGTCGAGCCGCTTGGTGCGCACGTCCTCGATGAACCGCGGGGTCTGGCGCAGCAGATCCAGGCCCGAGGCGTAGCGGACTTCGGTCTGGCCATCTGCGGAGGTCGGCAGCGCCACCCCGCCGAGCACGAACTCCAGGTACAGCCGGTCGCGGCATTTCTCGAGATAGCAGCGGTCGGCCATCTGCGCGATCATGTCGGCGGTGCCGAGCAGATGGCCGGCGATCACGTCGCGCCGGTCGTGCAGACGCGCCTCGATCTGTGCCGGGGACAGCTCGTAGCCGGTGAAATGGATGATCTCGCACGCCACCGGCACCCAGGCCTGAAGCCCGATCCGCGGCAGGTACTCCTGCAGGAAGCGCGCGCCGCGTGAGACGTGCACGCGGGTGAACTCCGCGCCGTTGCGTGACTCGGACTCCTCGGTGCGGCGCAGATAGCCGACGTCGTGGAACAGTCCGGTAATCAGTGCCACCACCGCCCGTTCGCCGCCGAGGCGGGCCGCCGGGACGGCCTGGCGCTCGAATCCGACCAGCAGCCGGGCGAGCGCGAGGGTGATGTCCAGCGTGTGCTGGCGGTCGTGATAGACGGTATCGACCCCGTGAAAGCCGGGCACTTCCCCGGCGAACAGGCGCTCGAAGTGCTCGAACGCGCGCCGCAGCGGCTCGAGCGACGTGCTGGGCCAGGTCGGCGCAAACAGCGCCTCCGCAGCGGCGAGCACGGCGGCCGGGGAGCTGACCTGTACGGTATCGGTGACGTCGAAGTCGCTGCGCCGCTCGCTGGTCATTCTGCTGCTGAAAGGGCCGGCGCGGTGCGCCGATGGCCTGCGTGGTGTTGGTGCGACTGTGGGCCAAACCCCGGCCGCATACCGAGAGCCACTGCTCAGAATCACCGGGGGCATCCGCCGAACCGCGACCCTGGTCACGTTACCGGCGCAGGTGAGGAAATTCCGTGTTGCTTCAGCAGCGCCTGGACCTGCGGCGGGCGGCCACGAAACGCGATGAAGGCCTCGAGCGCGTCGCGGCTGCCGCCCTGGGAGAGGATGCTGTCCAGGTAGCGCTGCGCCGTGGCCCGGTCGAACGTGCCGTGCTCCTCGAAGGCGGAGAACACGTCCGCCGCCAGCACCTCGGCCCACTTGTAGCTGTAATAGCCGGCCGCGTACCCACCGGCGAAGATGTGCCCGAAACTCATCGGGAAGCGATTCCACTCCGGCACCGGGATCACCCCCACCTGCGCTCGAACCTGGCGCAGCTGCTCGAGCACCCTGGCGCCGCGGGCCGGGTCGTACTCGGCGTGCAGGCGGAAATCGAACAGCGCGAACTCCAGCTGCCGCACCATCTGCAGCCCGGCGTGGAAGCTGCGCGTGGCGCACAGGCGCTGCTTGAGCGCCTCGGGCAACGGTGCGCCGCTCTGGAAGTGGCCGGAGATCCGCCCCAGCACCTGCCGGTCCCAGGCGTAGTTCTCCATGAACTGGCTGGGCAGTTCGACCGCATCCCAGGCCACACCGTTGATGCCGGCGAGGCTCGGGAAGTCCACGCGGGTGAGCAGGTGATGCAGCCCGTGACCGAACTCGTGAAACAGCGTCAGCACGTCGTCGTGCGTCAGCAGCGCCGGGCGGTCCTGCCCGGGCGGCAGCACGTTCAGCACCAGGTAGGCGACCGGCAGCGCATCGCCACTCGCGAGGTGCTTGCGTCCGACGCACTCGTCCATCCAGGCGCCGCTGCGCTTGTGCGGGCGCGCGTAGGGGTCGAGATAGAAGCTGCCGATCCGGCGGCCGTCGTGCTCGATGTCGAAGAACCGCACGTCCGGATGCCACACCGCCACCCCGGTGCGCTCGCGGATGTGCACGCCGAACAGCCGTTCGGCGACTTCGAACAGTCCGCCGAGCACGTGCGGCAACGGGAAGTAGGGTCGCAGCTCCTCCTGGGACACCGAGTGGCGCTGCTGCTGGAGCCGTTCGGAGTAGAAGGCGACGTCCCACGCCTGCAGCGGCCGTCCGGCGAACGCTTCGAGCTCGGCGAATTCCCGCTCGGCCGCCGGCCGGGCGGCGCGCGCGAGCTCCTCGAGGAATCCCAGGACCTCCCCGCGGCTGCGCGCCATGCGCTTGGCGAGCACGTAATCGGCGAAATTCTCAAAGCCGAGCACCTGGGCTGCTTCGTGCCGCTTGGCGAGAATCTGCTCGATGACCGGCGCGTTGTCCCAGCGGCCGGCGAGCGGTCCCTGGTCCGAGGCCCGCGTTGCCCAGGCGGTGTAGAACGTGCGGCGCAGCTCTGGCGACTCCGCGTCGGTCACCACCGCAACGTAGGTGGGCTGATCGAGCGTGAGCAGCCAGCCCTCGAGCTGCTTCTCATGGGCCCGGCGGCGACTCTGCTCGAGGACCGTCTCGTTCAGTCCGCGCAGGTGCGCCGGATCGGTGACGTGGTGACTCCACGCGTTGGTCGCATCGAGCACGTTCTCTTCGAATTTCGCCTGCAGCTGCGTCAGCTCGAGCATCACCCGCTTGTAATGCGCCTTGGCGGCTTGCGGCAGTCCCACGCCAGCCAGGGTGAAGTCCTGCAGCGTGTGTTCGATGAGACGGCGACGGACCGGATCGAGCGCTGCAGCCTCGCGAGCCTCGATGCTGCGGTACGCCTGATACAGCCGTTCGTTCTGCGCCAGGTCGGTCTGGTAGGCCGACAGCAATCCCAGGCAGGCGTTGTACGCGACGCGCAGCGGCTCGGAGTTCAGTACGGCATTGAGGTGGCTGACCGGTGACCAGACGCGGGCAACGCGGTGATGCAGCTCCTCGAGCGGTTCGACCACGGTGGCGAAGGTCGGCGGCTCGCGCGCGGCAATCGCCTCGATTTCAGCCCGCGCCTCGCCGAGCAGCGCGCCGATTCCCGGCTCGACGTCGGCGGCGCTGATGCGCCCGAACGGCGGCAGCGGGTCTTGGTTGAGCAGCGGATTGTCCATGTCCGCATTCTGCCCGAGCGGTGCCGGAGCGCAACTGGTGCGCTGCGCCGCTCAACGCATGGTGACCAACTCTTCGGCGCTGGTCGGATGGATCGCCACCGTGTCGTCGAAGTCGCGCTTGCAGGCTCCCATGCGCACCGCCACCGCGAAGCCCTGCATCATCTCGTCGGCGCCGGGTCCGATGACGTGCACGCCGACGACGCGCTGCTCGGGGCCGACCGTCACCAGCTTCATGTCGCAGCGCGGCTTGTGTTCCGTCATGGCGTGGTACATCGGCACGAAGCTCGACTTGAACACCGCGACGTTCTGCTCGCCGTAGTTGTTGCGCGCCTCGTGCTCGCTCAGGCCCACGGTGCCGATCGGCGGATGCGCGAAGATCACGGTCGGGATGTTGTGGTAGTCGAGATGGCGGTCGGCCTGGCCGCCGAACAGCCGGTCGCTGAGGCGACGCCCGGCCGCGATCGCCACCGGCGTCAGCTGAGCCCGGCCGGTGACGTCGCCGATGGCGTAGATGCCCGCTATGCTCGTCGCCTGGTACTTGTCGGTCTGGATGAACCCGTCGGCGTCGCACGCGACGCCGACGGCCCCGAGATTCAGGTCTGCCACGGCGCTTGCGCGCCCGACGGCCCAAACGAGACTCTCGAACGGACCAAGCTGACGGCCGTCGCGCGTCGTGAGCAGGATGCGACCGGCCTCGCCCGAGAGCGCCTCGGGGATCGCATGGGAGTGCACCGCGACGCCCTGCGCCGTGAGCAGCTTCAGCGTCGCTTCCCCGAGCATGGCATCGAACTGCTTCAGCACCGCGCCGGTGCGCAGAACGAGCTCCACCCGGGAGCCGAGGGCGGCAAAGATCCCGGCGAACTCCACCGCGATGTAGCCGCTGCCGACCACCGCGACGCGCTCGGGACGCGAGGTCAGTTCGAAGAATCCATCCGAGGTGATCCCGAGCTGCGCGCCCGGGACTGGCGGCACCACCGGGTGCCCGCCGGTGGCCACGATGATGTGCGGGGCGCTGAAGCGCTCGGAGCCGACGCTGACGTGCGTGCGGTCCACGAACGCGGCGCGACCGCGCACGAGCGTCACGCCGCGTTTGTCCAGATTGCCCGCATAGATGCCGTTCAGGCGCTCGATGTACGCGTCGCGCTTGCTCTTCAGGGCCTGCCAGTCATGGCCGTTCGCACTCAGCGAGAAACCATAGCCGGCCGCATCGTGCAGGCCTTCGGCCAGGTCCGCCGCATACCACATGACTTTCTTCGGCACGCAGCCGACGTTCACGCAGGTGCCGCCGAGCCGGTGCGACTCGACCAGCAGTACCCTGGCACCGTACTCGGCGGCGCGTTGCGCGGCGGCAAGCCCGCCGCTGCCGCCGCCGATGACGATCAGATCCCAGTGGGTCATGACGAGTCCCGGATATGCCTCGGGAAGCTACTTCGCCGCGCCGGTCCGCGGCGAGCCTTTGGCTGTGCCCGCGGCGCGCTTCGTGCCCGTGCGTGCGCGGGTCTGGGTGCCGGCGGCAGCTTTTTTCGCGGCCGTCTTCGCCCGCGGCCGAGGCGCTGCGCTCTTCTTCTTCGCCGCAGGCGGCGTCTCGGCCGGTGCGGCGGCCGATGCCTTGGCGACACCGGCACGCTTGCCCGCCCCGCGCCCGAAACGGCCGCGGCCACGTGCCGGGGCCTGTGCCAGCATCGTGCGGCACTCCTCGAGCGTGAGCGACTTCGGCTCGCGGTCCTTCGGGATCTTGGCGTTCTTGGTGCCGTCGGTGACGTACGGGCCGTAACGGCCGTTGAGCACCTGGATGTTGTCGACGCCGAAGTCGGTGATCGTGCGGTTGGCGTCGGCTTCCTTCTTCAGCCGGATCACCTCGAGCGCCCGCTCCAGGGAGACGGTGTACGGATCGTCCTCCTTCAGCGAGACGTACTTGCTGCCGTACTTGACGTACGGACCGAAGCGACCGATGTTGGTTACGACGGTCTCGCCCTCGGCGGTTTCCCCGAGCGTCCGCGGCAGCTTGAACAGCTCCATGGCCTCGGCGAGTGTCACCGAGTCCATCTTCTGGCCCGGCCGCAGGCCGGCGAACCGCGGTTTCTCTTCATCATCCTTGGTGCCGATCTGCACGAACGGGCCGAAGCGGCCCATGCGCACGCTGACCGGCTTGCCGCTCGCCGGGTCGGTGCCGAGTTCGCGCGCCTGCGCGACCTGCTCGCGCGTCACGTTCTTCTCGGTCTGTTCGACCTGCTGGATGAACGGCTTCCAGAACTTCTCCAGTGGCGCGGTCCAGGTTTCCTCGCCGCGCGAGACGGCATCGAGTTCGTCCTCCATGGCGGCCGTGAAGCCGTACTCGACGTAGCGGTGAAAATGATCGGTGAGGAACCGGTTGACGATCTTGCCGATGTCCGTCGGTATGAAGCGCCGGTTGTCCATCTCGACGTACTCGCGGTCCTGCAGCGTCGAGATGATGGTCGCGTAGGTCGAGGGGCGGCCGATGCCGTGCTCCTCGAGCGCTTTGACGAGCGAGGCCTCGCTGAAGCGCGGCGGCGGCTCGGTGAAGTGCTGCGCCGCGGTGAGGGCGACCAGATCGACGCGATCCCCTTCGTTCAGCGGCGGCAGTGCGTGGTCCTCGTCGTCGCTCTTGGCGTCGTCGGTGCCTTCCTGGTAGACCGAGATGTAGCCGGGCTTGACCAGCGTCGAGCCGGTCGCGCGCAGTACGTGCCGCTCAGGCCCGTCGGGACCGGCCAACATGTCGGCGGCGACCGTGTCGAACACCGCCACGGCCATCTGCGAGGCAACGGCACGTTTCCAGATGAGCGCGTACAACCGGTACAGGTCGTTGTCGATCTTGCCCTCGACCTCCGCCGGCGTGATGGCCGCGGACGTCGGGCGGATGGCCTCGTGCGCCTCCTGCGCGTTCTTCGATTTGGTCTTGAATACACGCGGCTCCTCGGCCACCTCGTCCTGTCCGTACAGCCGCGCCGCCACGGCGCGGATCTCCTGCACGGCCTCCTGGGCGAGCGACACCGAGTCGGTACGCATGTAGGTGATCAGACCGACGTTGCCCTCGCCGAGATCGACGCCCTCGTAGAGCTGCTGCGCCAGGCGCATCGTGCGCCGGGCGTTGTAGCCGAGCTTGCGAGCCGCTTCCTGCTGCAGCGTCGAGGTGGTGAATGGGGGGGCCGGGCTGCGCCGACGCTGTTTGCGCTCGACGGCGAG